>DVKA01000004.1 GCA_018716365.1 Candidatus Caccocola faecipullorum | reverse complement strand
GCGAGGTTCAGCGCCGCGTTCGCGTGCCAGTTGTGCGTGTAGGGCATGTAGCGGTCGGCGACGGCGGTCTTCCACGGCAGTATCGCGTCGTAGCCGGGGTAGGCGACCTCGGCGGCGCGCTTCCACGCGCGCTCGCTGACCGTTATCATGCTTAGGTCGGGCAGTATCGAGAGGCACTTCTGGCTTCCCATGAGGCCGAGGTCTATGTGCCAGTCGTCGACGCGCACGTCTGCGCCGCCCGCGCTTGCGACGAAGTCGACGATGAAGAGCGCGCCGCTCTCTGCGACCGCGGGCGCGATTTCGGCGATGGGGTTCAGCAGGCCGCTCGGCGTCTCGCAGTGGACTGCGGTGACGACGTCGGGACGGAACTCCGCGAGCTTCGCGCGCAGCGCCTCCGCGCTCACGAACGCGCCGTCGGGCGCTTCGAGGTATTCGGCGCGCGCGCCTATCGCCTCGGCCATCTCGCCGAAGCCGTGGCCGAATATGCCGTTCGAGACGGCGAGGACTTTATCGCCGGGCTTTATGACGCTCTTCATCGCGCCCCACAGCGCGAGCATCCCTTCGCCCGAGCCGATTATCACGTCGTTCTGCGTGTGGAGCATCTTTTTGAGAAGATTATGGTTCTCCGCGAGAAGCTCGAAAAATTCCTCTTCGAGGTCGGTGCTGCCGTAGTCGGTCATGTAGGCTTCGCGGTACTCGGCAGGCACGGAGGTCGGCCCGGGGACGAGCGGTATTTTGTAGGTTTTCATCGCTTTCACTCCTTCGGCGTCCCGCAGCTTCCGGGGCGCGGATATAGAAAAAGCGCCGGAGTGTTGCTCTCTCCGGCACTTCGTTGGTTCGTTGGTCTTTCTATGAATTTTTTACTGAGCGAGCGAGGCGAGGTGCTGCTGTACGGCGGCCTTTACTCTGTTGCCGTCGGCCTGGCCCTTTACCGCGGCCATGACCTTGCCCATCACCTTGCCCATGTCCTTCGGCCCCTTGGCCCCGACCTCTCCGGCGATTTTCGCGACGAGGGCCGCGATATCTTCGTCGGACATCTGCGCGGGCTGGTAGGCCTCGAGGACCTTCGCCTCGGCGAGCTCGCGCTCGGCGCGGTCGTTCGCTCCGCCGGCCTTGTACATCTCGGCGGCTTCGACGCGCTGCTTGATGAGGCGGCGCACGAGGACGAGGACGTCGTCGTCCGTCAGCTCCTTATCCTTGCCCTTCTCGACCTGCATGAGCTGGATCGAGGACTTGAGCATACGGAGGACGGAGAGGGTCAGCTCGTCTTTATTCTTCATAGCGGCGACTAAGTCGCTCTGTACTTTAACCGCAAGGTCGGACATTAATAATCGGACCTCCTGCCTCTGTTTCGTGCCATCTCGGCCTTCTTACGTTTCTTGATTTCGCTGGGTTTTTCGTAATGTTCATGCTTCTTTGCCTCGCGAAGCACGCCCACCTTCCGGATCTCTCTTTTAAAACGCTTGAGGGCATCTTCTATCGACTCATTGTCGCGTCTAGTTACGGTGGTCATCAACATTCCCCCCTTTCGTTCAGCTGGGGATCAACACCTAAGCGAAATGTTTGAGCGTATCCGCCCGATGTCTATCTCTGCGAATATTACATCTGCATATTATGGGGGGTACGGCAAGGTTTTGTCAATAATCACAAGCGCGACAATTCGGCTCAGCGGCGCGCTTCTAAAAATTTTTCCGCGTCGTCGAGTCCGCGGAAGCCGCGGCGCTTGAGTCCGTTCTCTATAATCCGCTCCGCGTAGCTTACGCCGGCGGCCTCGAGCTCCGCTATGCGTGCGGAGAGCAGGCGCAGCGTCTTCTCCGAATATGTGAGCAGCTCGCCGAGCTGGTAGGTCTCTATAGACGTTTCGCCCCCGTCTCCCTCGCCGCTGCGCAGCGGGCGCGCGCGCGAGGCGACGAGCGGGTAACGCGCGGCGAAGGCTTCGTTCTGCGGCGCGAGTTTTTTTACGACGGCGCGCGCGAGCGCGAGCTTCTCTTCGCCGACGGGCGGGAGCTGCGCTGCGAGCGCGCGGTTTTCCTCCGGCGCGTCTATGCACATCATGTAGCCGTACTTCTCGGCGAGCGGGTTGCGCCCAGCCGCGCGCGCCGCCGTCAAATCGCCGCGCCAGCTTGAAAGCGTCGCTTCGTCCCATGCCTCGTACTGGCTCGCGCGCATCGCGCGGAACGTTCTGAAATCGTCCTGGCAGGGCGCGCGTCCGCCCTCGTTCTGCACCTTGTCGAAGAAGGCCCATTCGAGCGCTATTATCTCGTTTATCAGTTCTTCCATAATCATCCCGCCGTTACGCTGAGTTTTCTCAGGTATTCGCTTTTTATGCGGCGCGTCGTCTCAACGGCCTGCGCGACGAGGAACGGGTCGTCCGACGACGACAGCCCCTGCGCCGCGAGCTCCGCGCGCACGCGCGCGCATATCGATTCTATCAGATTTTCGCGCTCCGCGTTCGGTTCGAAGAGCGCCGCCGTCTCGCGCGCCGCTTCTGAAAGCTTGGGCAGCTCCGCCGCGCTGCGCCAAAGCCACTTGTAATAGGGCGCGTAGCGGCGGTTCAGCAGATGGAGCGCGGAGAGCGCGGCTTTCGTGAATTCCGCGAGCGCGAGCGAAGCCGCGACGGCGTCGCCGCGTTTGGCCGTGCGCGGGTAGTTGTACTGTCCCGCCTGCGCCATCGCGAAGAGGCGCGCTGCGAGCTTCTTGAGCCGCACCTCCTCGGGGTAGCAGGGAAGCAGCGCCTCGCGCACACGCGTGAACTCGCCGGACGGGTCGTCGAAGACTTCGCCGCTCGTCGCCGCTGAGAGCGCGTGCTCGGGTATGCGCAGCCACGCGGCCTCGCCTTCTGGAATTCCGCGGCAGCCCGTGAAGCGCGCGTAAAAGTCCCCGATGCGCACGACGCCGACGCGGCCCGCGCTCTGCGGCGTCATTATACGGCGGAAGCCCATGAATTCGGCGGGCAGCTCCGCGTAGAAGCGGCGCAGCTCTTCGCCGAATTCCGCAAAATCTTCGTCGGCGAGCCAGAGGCAGAAGCCGGGGCCGAAGTCGTGGTCGCGCGAAATTTCGTCATCGAAGCCCAAACACTCCGAGCCTTCGCCGGCAAGGCCGGCGGCTATGCGTTCGGCTCGCCCGCCGAAGCGCCGCCGCAGCTCGTCGCGCGCGCAGCGGAGGTAATACGCGCGGCAGAGCTCGAGCCCTTTCATCGCGCGCCCCGCGCCGCGCCGCCCGCGGAATCCGCAAGCGCGCGGTATTTCGCCGCTTCGTCCGGCTCGCCGGCAGCTTCGAGAGACTTCGCGCAGCTGCGGCAGGCGGCCGCGTAGTTCGCCGTGCGCCCGAAGAAACGCTCGACGGCCTCGGCGCTTTTCTTGAAATATTCCGCGGCGCGTGAAAATTCGCCGCGCATATATTCCAGCTGTCCGCGGCAGGAGAGCGCGCTCGCGGCGTGCGGGTCGTCGGGCAGCGAGGAATATATCTCCTCCGCGCGCGCGAGCAGCCGTTCCGCTTCGTCGATATTCTTCATCGCGAGCATGCAAAAGGCCATGTTCGTGCTGCAAGTCGCTATCTCGACGGCGTCGTCCGCAGGCGAGAGCAGCGCGAGCGAGCGCTCGAAATATCCGTAAGCCTCCGCCGCGCGCCCCGCGCGCATGAGCGCCTGCGCCATATTGTTGTAGAGGCTCGCGAAGCGGTAGCCGTCCGGCTCCGCCGTTTTTTCGTAAATTTCGGCGACGCGCGCGTAGAGGGCGAGCGCCTCGTCCGTCATGCGGAAGGCGGTTTTCGCAGTCGCGTAGTTTAAGAGCGCGGTCGCATATTCGCCGCTTTCCGCCAGACCGAGCGATTCAAGCAGAAAGAGCGCGCGCTCCGCCGAGGCGAAGCTCTTTTCCGGCTCGCCGAATACGCGCCAGTAGCCCGTCAGCTCGCCGCGCAGCGACGCTTCCGATACGGCGTCGTCCTCGCGAGCGGCGGCGTCCGCGGCCTCCGACAAAAATTCGCCGGCCTCGCGCCGCCGTCCCGCGGCGAGCATCGCGTCGTATTCGGCGAGGATTTTCGATACTTCCATATTTATCACCCCAAGCGTGTCAGATTATGGAGATTTCCTCAGAAAAACCAGCGCGCGGTGTCTCCGCGGCGAAGAGCGTCTCGTCCGCGTAGCGCGCCGGCGTAAGCGCCAGCTCCTCGTTCACGCGCGCGCCGCCTGCGGGAGCTTCGGCGCGTATGTAGTTGCGCGTGAGGCCGCGCGCCGCGCCGTTTTTGATTTCTTCGGTCAGTATCGTGATTTCGCGCCTGAGCCAACGGGCGCAGAATTTTTTGTGAAGCTCCGCCGCCGCTTCGAGCGCCTCGGCTGTCCGCTCTTTCAGCTCCGCTTCGGGAACCGGCGGCATCGCCGCGGCCTTCGTGCCGCCGCGCGGCGAGTAGGGGAAGACGTGGATTTTGCCGAACTCCACGGATTTTATGAAGTTCATGCTGTTTCTGAAGGCGGCGCGGCTCTCGGTCGGAAAGCCTATCATCAGGTCGGTGCTTATGTGCAGAGAGTCCCCGAGCGCATTTCGCGCGCGTTCCGCGACCTTTGCGAACTCCTCTGGCGCGTAGCCGCGTCTCATCTCCGCGAGCACGCCCGCGTCGCCCGACTGGAGCGGCATGTGCAGATGCTCGCAGAAGGCCGGTGTCTCCGCCAGCGCGGATAGCAGCGCTTCGTCCACCGCGAAGGGCTCTATCGAGCCGAAGCGCAGCCGCTTTAATTTCGGCAGCCCGCCTATGCGCCGCACAAGCTCCGGGAGATTTTCGTAAAGGCCCAGATGTATGCCGGTCAGCACGATTTCGGGGCAGCCCGACTCCGTTATGCGCCGCGCCTCTTCAACGGCCTCGTCCATCGGACGCGAGACGGGTTTCCCGCGCACGAAGGGGACTATGCAGTAGGCGCAGTAGTGCGCGCAGCCGTCCTGCACCTTGAGGAAGGCGCGCGTGTGCAGCCGCGGCCTGTCGAGCGAGAGCGCGTCCCAGTTTTCGTCGGTCATGATTTTTTCGTTGATTTCGTAGAAGCGCGGCGCGCCCGCAAGCCGTTCCGCGACGAGCTGCGGCAGTGTATATTTGCGCCTGTTGCCTATCGCTATGTCGAGCCCCAGCTCCTCCGCCTCGCGCGCCGTCATTTTCTGCGAGCTGCACCCGCAGGCGGCGATTACCGCGTTCGGGTGCTCGCGCCTCGCGCGGCGGATGAGCTTGCGGCATTTGCGGTCGGCGACCGCGGTTATAGCGCAGGTGACGATTACGACGACGTCGGGCGATTCGTCGCATCTCCGCGCGCCGCAACCTTCGAGCGCCGCGGCTATCGCCTCGCCCTCGTACTGGTTCGTACGGCAGCCCTGTATCTGGATTGAAAATTTTTTGTCTGAGAGGATTTTAGTCATGTCTTTAATAAACGCGCGTCGTCCCGTCGTTGACGGAGCGGCGCGCCCTGTTCAGATTTTTCGCGGCGTCTCC
>DVKA01000255.1 GCA_018716365.1 Candidatus Caccocola faecipullorum | reverse complement strand
CCGGGCGGGATTTTGAGCCCCGGCAGCGTCACTGTGCCGACGCCCTCGCCGCCCGCGAAGGTTATCTCTCCGGCCTCGCCGCCGAGCTCGACCCGCGCGAGTATCAGCAGGCCGTCGGTCGCGTCGGGGTCGTCGCCCGCGTCCTTCACAACGCCGCAGCCGCGCGGCGTGTCGAGCACCGGAATGACGAGAGTGCGTTCTTCCGGCGTCGTTATCTCGACGGACTGAGGGCAGACGCCGTTCAAGAGCTTCAGCGCCGCCGCCTTCGCGGCAGCCGCCGCGCACGAGCCCGTCGATATTCCTTCGCGGAGATTTTTATTGTATGCCATAGAGCAGAGCGTTCACTATCGCGGAGGCGACCGTCGAGCCGCCCTTGCGCCCCATCGCCGCGATATACGGAACATCGGTGCGCACGAGCAGCTCCTTCGACTCGACGACGTTGACGAAGCCGACCGGCACGCCGATGACGAGCGAGGGCTTCGCGCGCCCTTCCTTCACGAGCTCGCAGAGCCGTATCAGCGCCGTCGGCGCGTTGCCTATCGCAAATATCGCCTCCGGCGTCTTCTCCGCGGCTATCTCCATGCTCACGACGGCGCGCGTCACTCCGCGCGCGAGCGCCGCCTCGCGCACCTCCTTCTCCGCCATGCGGCAGACGACCTCGACGCCGAAGCGCGCGGCCGAAGTTTTATTTATCCCCGCGGCCGCCATGTTCGTGTCCGTCACGACGGCGCAGCCCGCGGCGAGCGCGCGGCGCGCGCGTTCCACGGCTCCGTCGGAGAAGCGCAGATTCTTCACGAAATCGAAGTCCGCCGTCGTGTGGACGACGCGCTTGACTATCGGAAGGTTTTCCGCGGGGCCGTCCCACGGCCCCATCTCCGCGCCGATTATCCTCATGCTTTCCTGTTCTATCTCTTCGGGTCTCATTATGAACACCTCACGTCCGTCACATTTTTACATAGCTTCCGCGATGAGCGGGAGCGCCGCGGCGGCGAGCGTTATCAGGGCGAAGAACGACGTCGTCGCAAAATTCCAGAAGAGCAGCTCCTTCGCCGTCTCTTTGGAGAAAAGTCCGAAATAATATCCCGCGTTCGCGCGGAAGAGCCGCGTCACGATGCCGAGGCTGTTGCCGAAAAGCAGCGCGAATACCGCCTGCGCCACCGTCAGGTCGCCCGCCGCGAGGCTTCCGCCGGCGAGCGCGAGCGCCGCCGAAACGTGCGCTATCGACGCCGCCGCGACGGTCAGCCCCGCGAGCGGCAGGAACGCCGTGCCGCCGAGCAGCCACGAACGGAGCGCCTCCTCGGCCCACGGCACGAGCGCATAGGCGACGCCGTAGAAGAACCACGCTATCGGCAGAGTCTTGAGCATCCGCTTGCCGAACTTCACCTTGCGCGCGGAGCCCGCGGCCTCTTCCGTTATCTCGCCGCTCTCGCCCTCGCCGCGTTTGAGTATCGCGGCGAGCAGCACGAAGCGCGCCGCGCTGCGCGCGAGCAGCGTCGCGCCGAATATCGCGCCCGGCAGCCCCGCGAGCGAGACCGCCATAACCATCGTCGAGGGCCAGCGGTGCAGGTAGGCCGGGAAGGAGAGCATCAGCGTCCCCCACTTCGCGGGCCGTTCGCCGAGCCGCCCTTCGTTGAGCGCCGAGGCGATGAAGGCCGCGCCCGCCTTCGCCGAGCCGAGGCTTATCGTGAGCGCCATGCCGAGCACCGGCCCGATGCCCGCGCGGCGCAGGAGCGGCAGCAGCCTCTTCATGAGCTTGTCGGCGAGGCCGCTTCGCAGGACGAGCATCCCGACCGCAAGCCCCGCGAGTATGTCGAAGGTGAGCCGCAGCTCGCCCCTCAGCAGGCCGCTCCAGTCCACGCTCTACCTCCAGAGCAGCAGGACGGAGAGGTATTCCCCCGCCGCGTCGAGCGCGGCGCTTCCATCGATTATTTTTTCGTCGGCGAGCCCCGCGTGGTCGACGCGTATCATGCGCCGCCACGGGCCGCAGGCTTCGACCGTTTCGCGCAGCGACTCTCCGAGCGCGCTCGGCTTGTAGAGCGCCGCCGAGTCCGCCGCCGCGAGCGCCTTTTTAATTTTTTCGCCGTCGCCCGTACAGGGGATTATCGACAGCACTTCCTCCGCCATTGCGATGAACTTGCCCGCGCGCGAGGCCGCGAGCTGATGCGCCGAGATTCCAGGCACGAGCGCGAGCTCGATCTCCGGCTCTATCCTGCGCCAGACGTCGTAAAGATACGAGCCCGTCGCGTAGAGCGCCGAGTCTCCGATGACGGGCAGCGCGACGTTCTTCGCGCCCTGCCAGAGGTCACGGCACGCCTCAAGCTGTTCGAGCAGCTTCGCGTCGCGCTTTTCGGCGTCGCTGATCATCGGGAAGAGCAGCGGCAGCGTCTTCAAATCTCCGAGGTTTTCAAGCACGGCCAGTTCGGCCACTCCCGCCTTGCCGTCCTTCGCGCGCGGCACCATCACGAGGTCCGCGTTCTTCAGCGCGTTCAAGGCTCTCAGCGTCAAAAGGTCCGGCGCTCCGGGGCCGATACCGACAACAGTAAGTTTCATGGGGTCACTCTCCGTAAAATATTTTTATCAGCATAGCGCCGCCCTCTTTGAGTCCCGACAGGGACGGACGGCTCAGAAGGTACTCGGGTACGACCGTGGTCTTGACACCTGCGAGCGCGCCGCTCCACGGCCTCGCGCGCAGCGACGCTTCGTCCGCCGCGTTCATCGGCCCCTGCTGCACGAGGTAGACGTCGAGGCCGGAATTTATGGTCTTGAGCACGCGCTCAAGGCCCCACGGCGCGATGGAGCTGCCGCTGCGCAGAGGCTTCGCCCCGGCAGCGGCGTTGACTCCGCCCGCAAGCTCCACGAGACGCGCGGCCCACGAGTCGGGCGAGCAGGTGTGAAGCTCGCGCGACGTGGCTTCGACGAAAACGAGCGGCCTGCGCCCGCGCGACGATTTCTCCGCCGCGTTGCGGATTTCGGCGCGCGCTGCAGCAAGCGCCGCGACGGCATCGTCGGGCGAAGTTCCCGCAAGCTCCGCTATCTTCCGCAGATATTGTTCGAAGCCCTCCCACGTGGGCGGGTCTATGACCTCGACGCGCACGCCCGCGCGTTCGAGCACTTTCTTCAGTTCGGGGTTCTGGCTGTCCGCGAGCGTGCGCGTCAGCACGAGGTCGGGGCGCAGCGCGAGCAGGGCCTCCGGCCCCGCCTTCATCGAGAAGCGCGGAACGCCGGGAAGAAGCCCCTCGTTGTCGTTCTCCGATATGCCGACGAGCTTCGCGCCCGCGCCGAGCGCGACGACGTTGTCCGTGTGGCCCGGGTAGAGCGAGATAATGCGCACGTAATTTTCCGCGCGCGCGGGAAGGGCGGCGAACGCCGCGAATATGAGGACGGAGGCGAAAATCAGAAGCTTTGCGCGGATGGATGCCATGCGCGTCCTCCTTCCTCCGACGTGTATTTTTTGAATTCTATGCCGTAGAGCGGGCCGAGCACTTTTTCGTCGAGCTCCGAGGCCGCGCCCTGCGAGGCGAGCGCGCCGCCGCGCAGCGCGATGTAGCGGTCGGAGAATGGTATCGCGGCGTTCAGGTCGTGCGCCGCGACGACGACGGTTTTGCCGCGCGCCGCGAGCTCGCGGAGAATGGAAAAAATCCGCACGGACTGGCTCGGGTCGAGCGCCGAGGTCGGCTCGTCGAGCAAAAATATTTCCGGGGCCTGCGCGAGCGCGACGGCGATGTAGACGCGCTGCTGCTCGCCGCCCGAAAGCTCCGAGGCGCGGCGGAAGAGCAGGTGCGAGACACCCGCGCGCCCGGCCGCGTCGAGCACCGCCGCGTCGTCTTCTGCGTTCAGCTTCGAGAAGAGGCCGCAGTAGGGCAGGCGGCCCATCGCGATTACTTCGTAGACTGTGAAGGGAGACGAAATTTTCGTCTGCTGCGGCACGAAGCCGACGGCGCGGCCGAATTCCGCGCGCGACATGGAGCGCAGCTCGCGCCCCTCGAGCTCCGCGCTGCCGCGGTAGCCGACGACGCCGCCGAGAAGCTTCAGCAGCGTGCTCTTGCCGCTACCGTTCGGCCCGATGAGCGCCGTCAGCGCGCCGCGCTCGACGCTCGCGGAAAATCCGCTCAGTATGTCCTTGCCGCCGTAGCCGCAGGAGACGGAGTCGAGCACGAAAGCGCCGCTCACGCCGCGCGCCTCCTTCCGGCGAGTATCCAGCAGAAGAACGGCCCGCCTATGAGCGCCGTTATAACGCCGACCGGAAGCTCGCCCATCCTCTGCGCGAAGCCGTCCGCGGCCGAAAGCAGCAAAGCGCCCCCGAGGAAGCTGAACACGAGCAGCGGCCTGCTCGCGGGCCCGATAAGCGTGCGCAGCAGATGCGGCACGACGAGGCCGACGAAGCCGATGATGCCGAAGCAGCTCACGGCGAGCGCCGTAGCTATAGACGAAAAGAACAGGAGCGTCCTGCGAAGCCTGCGCTCGTCGACGCCGAGCAGCTCGCCGCGGCCTTCGCCGAGCGAGACTGCGTCGAGCTGCCGCCCGTAGATAAAGGCGGGGAGAAAGACAAACGCAGCCCCGGCCCACGCCATGAGCGCAGAGACGGGCGAAGCGCCCGATATGCTTCCCATGAGCCAGAGCACTATCGCGCCGAGCTTATCGTCGGCGATAGCCTTTAAGAAGGTTACGCCCGCCGAGAGTACGGCGTTCGTGATTATACCAGCGAGCACGATATACGCGCCTCCGCCTCCGCTGCGCCAGGCGATGACGCCGACGAGCCAGAGCGCGAAGAGCGCGCCCGCGAAGGCCGCGGGCGTCACGGCGAACGAGCCGAAGAAAAATCCGAGCGCGCCGCCGAAGGCCGCGCCCGAGGCTATGCCGAGCGTGTAGGGCTCGGCGAGCGGGTTCGCTAGCAAGCCCTGAAGCACAACGCCAGAGACCGCGAGCAGCCCGCCGGTCCCCGCCGCGGCGAGGAATCTCGGCAGCCGCACGGAGCGGACGACGAGAGCCTCGGGCGAAGACAAGTCCTCGCCCGAGAGGAACGGAGAGATGAGCTCCGCGATGCGCGCGAGCGGGATAGCCCACTCGCCCTGCGTGATGCGCCATACCGCGGTGAGCGCGAGCAGCGAAAGCAGGACGAGCGCGAGCTTCGTCCGCTTCCCCGCCGTCTCTTTACGGTATTCCAGCAGATCGCGCGCGGAGCCTTCCATAGTTTATTTCATCATGTCCTTTATCTTCGCGACGAAGAGCTCCGCCATATTCGGGTCCTCGCCGAGGCCGACGAGCTTCGTCGAGATGTTCTTGAATCCCGCGGCCTTGAGCACGTTTATCCACGATTCGTCGTCGTCCGCGCCCGCGAGGTCGTTGTTCGCGTGGTCGCCAGCGACTATCATGAAGGGCGAAAGCACGAGCGCCTTCGGCTTCTCTCTTTTGAGCCCCGCGATTACGTTGTCGATGGTAGGAGCCGCCTCGACGGTGCCGACGAAGAAGCGTCCCGGGGCCGCCGCGTCGAGCGAAAGCTGAAGCTGCGCGTAGAGCGCGTTCGCGATGTGCTCCGGCGTGCCGTGGCCCATGAGGACTATCGCCGTGCCCTTCTGCGCGAGCTCCTTGTCGAAGCGCTTGACTAGAATCTGCGCCATCACGTCGCAGTCCTTCACCGTCGCGAGGTAGGGCTGCCCGAGCTTAAGCTCCTTGAAGCCGTACTTGCCGCGTATCTGCGCGAAGCCGTTTACGAGGCTCGCTATATCGTCGTACTCCTCGCCCGGGATTATGTGCATCGGCATGACGCAGACGTGCGTGAAGCCCTCGTCGTTCATCTGCGCGAGCGCCTCGGCGGGCGTCGGGATTACGACGTTCTGCTCGCGCGCCAGCTTCCTGCGGATGATGTTCGACGTGTAGGCGACGCGCACCTCAGTGTCGGGGAACGCGGCCTTCGCGGAATCCACGAGGTTGTCTATAGCCTTCTTCGCCTCAGGCATCGACGTGCCGAACGAGGCTATCAGTATGCCGCGCTTGTCCTCCCTCGGCTTCGCCTCGGAAGCGAGCGCCGTTCCCGCTATAATTACGGAGACCAGTAACATCAGAGTGAGTGCAAACATTTTCTTCATCGCGTGGTTCTTCCTTTCCGCGCCGTCCTCGCGGCGCTTCGGTCAAAATTGGCCCGACCAACAAAAAAAGACCCGGCGTATTCGTCCGCCGCGTCTCGCACCTTTTGCAGCTCTCAGGCCGTTTCT
>DVKA01000254.1 GCA_018716365.1 Candidatus Caccocola faecipullorum | reverse complement strand
CGGAAGTTGTAGGGGCGGACCTGTCCCTTTTCGTCGATCGTAACCTGCGGGTTGGTCGGCAGGGTTCCGATGTGGGCGACCTTGCCGCTGTTGAATACCGGCGCGGCCGCTATGCAGAGGCCGGAGCCGCTGGGGCCTATCGCCGCGACTACCTTGTCCTGCTGGACGAGGCGGCGGGCCGCGTTGACCATGTCTTCGTTTCTCGTGCGGCAGTCGTACATGACGACTTCGAGCTGTTTGCCGAGGACGCCTCCCTTGGCGTTGATTTCTGCGACGGCCATCTTGACCGATTCAACTTCGGCGACGCCGTAGGCCGCGAAGTCTCCGGTGACGGTCGCTATTTCACCAATTTTGATTGTGTCGGCGGCAAAAGCGGGGAGTGCAAACAACATTACCAGTAACGCGCTGAAACCGATAAACTTACGCATACATATTACCTCCTCATTATTTTTATGTCGCTTTCTTTTGGTGCAGTGCACACATTATAGCATAGATTCGCGGCATACTTGTATGCAACTGTAAAATATCAGGCCGCAGGCGTTCAATTATGTTTTTCGCCGCTCCGCCTCAGCACGCTGTGAACCGGCAAAAAACGGGCGCAATTACGCAAAAGGCCCCGCCTTGGGGAAACGGCGGGGCTTTACGGTTTATTTTCTTATCTGTATGCGTCAGAGATTTTTCACGAAGAGCGCGCGTATCGCATTCAGCACCGCGAGTATCATGACGCCGACGTCGGCGAATATCGCAAGCCACATATTGGCGAAGCCGAGCGCGCCGAGGGCGAGGCATATCAGCTTTACGCCGATTGCGAAGACTATGTTCTGCCGGACGATGCCGAGGCACTTGCGCGAGATTTTTATCGCCTTTGATATTTTCATCGGGTCGTCGTCCATGAGCACCACGTCCGCCGCCTCTATCGCCGCGTCGGAACCCATCGCGCCCATCGCTATGCCGATGTCGGCGCGGCGCAGCACTGGCGCGTCGTTGATTCCGTCGCCGGTGAAGGCCAGCTTTTCCTTCTCGGATTTCATCTTCAGCAGCTCTTCGACCTTTGCAACTTTGTCCGCGGGCAGAAGCTCCGCGTAAACTTGGTCGATGCCGAGCGACGCAGCGACCTGATCGGCCACGGCCTTCGCGTCGCCTGTGAGCATCACAGTCTTGTGGACGCCCGCGGCCTTGAGCGCCGCTATCGCCTCATTCGCGTGCGGCTTGACCACGTCTGAGATGACTATGTGTCCCGCGTATTGACCGTTTACAGCCATGTGGATTATCGTGCCTACGGAATGGCAGTTGATGTAGGACACGCCGAGCCGCGTCATGAGCTTCGCGTTGCCCGCGGCGACCGGCACGCCGTCAACTTTCGCCGTCACGCCCTCGCCGCTTATTTCCTTAATTTCAGCGACGCGCGAGTTGTCTATCGGGCGGCCGTATGCGCGGCGCAGGCTCTTGCTGATCGGGTGCGAGGAGTAGCTTTCGACGAGCGCGGCGTATTCTATGAGCTTTATCTTCGCCATCTCGTTGTGGTGGACGGCGTTGACCTCGAAGACGCCCTTCGTCAGCGTCCCCGTCTTGTCGAAAACGACTATCTTCGTCTGCGAGAGCGTCTCAAGGTAGTTCGAGCCCTTGACCAGCACGCCTTCCCTGCTCGCTCCGCCGATGCCCGCGAAGAAGGAGAGCGGAATGCTGATGACGAGCGCGCAGGGGCAGCTGATTACAAGGAAGGTCAGCGCGCGGTAAATCCATGTGTCCCATTCGGCGGGCAGCCCCATGCCGAGCGAACGCACAAGAGGCGGCAGGAACGCGAGCGCGAGAGCCGCAGCGCAGACGGCGGGCGTATAGATGCGCGCAAACTTCGTGATGAAGTCCTCCGACTTCGATTTGCGTGAGCTGGCGTTCTCCACGAGGTCGAGAATCTTCGACACCGTCGATTCGCCGAATTCTTTCGTCGTCTGCACCTTCAGCACTCCGGTCATGTTGATGCAGCCGCTGATAATCTCGTCGCCCTGTTTCACGTCGCGCGGCGCGCTCTCGCCTGTCAGCGCGCTCGTGTTGAGGCTCGACGCTCCGCCTATTATCACGCCGTCGATCGGGACTTTCTCTCCGGGCTGCACTACGATGACGCTGCCTATGCCGACCTCGTCCGGGTCTACCTTCTCAAGCACGCCGTCGCGCTCCACGTTCGCGTAGTCAGGACGGATGTCCATCAGCTCGCTGATGCTGCGGCGGCTCTTGCCGACGGCGTAGCTCTGGAACCACTCGCCCACCTGATAGAAGAGCATGACCGCGACGGCCTCTGTGTAATCTCCGCTTTTCGAGTAGAGCGCGAGCGCAATCGCGCCCACAGTCGCAACAGCCATCAGGAAGCTCTCGTCGAACATCTGGCGGTTCTTGATTCCCTTCGCCGCCTTTATCAAAATGTCGTACCCGATGACGAGATACGGCACGAGGTAGAGCGCGAAGCGCGCCCAGCCGCTCACAGGCGCAAAATGCAGCCCAACCATCAGCGCGAAGGCGATAACGATGCGCGCCAGCATCCTCTTCTGTTTCTTATTCATAACCTTTCCCCTCTCCGCACGCCGCGCCGCACGCAGCCGTTACAGATAAATCTCGCAGTCGTCCTCGACCTTTTTGCAGTTCTTCAGAACTTCCTGCATGACAGCCTTGGGATCCGCGCCGTCCTCAAATTCGACGTTCATCTTCAAAGTCATGAAGTTCACCGTCGCGTTCTTTACGCCCTCCGTCTTCTGCGCAGCCTCTTCCATCTTGTTGGCGCAGTTCGCGCAGTCGACTTCGATTCTGTAAGTTTTCTTCATCATTAAGAACTCCCTTCATCTTTTTAACAATCAAATGATTGTTTAATTGTTTGTGTTTGTATAATACCACCATCAGCGCACAGGTCAACATAAACGGCGCATTCGCTTCCGTTCGGAGCAAAAAAATTTCCGTTCGGGCAAATCCAGCACACATGTCGCGGAATCAGCGCCTCTGTGATAAAAATATAAAAAGACCGGCGCGGCGCGAAGCCGCGCGGCGCATGGGAGGCGCGCATGAAAAAAGAACTTTTCTCCGAAACGGCCGAAGCTCTGAAAGATATACCAAACGGCACAATTTTGAAAACGCGGCGCCAAACGGCGGAGGGCGGCGCGCTACCGACAGAGCAGCTTGAAACGTGGACGGAGGGCAAGGGAGCGATTGAAAGCTTCGCCGTGTTTCCGGGCATAGAAGTATCGCTCCACCGTTACGCTGCGGAGCGCGTGCGATTCCGCCACGCCGCGGACGGGAGCGTGATTGCCGTAAACCACTGCCGCACGGGACGCGCCGGCTGGCGCATGCGCGGCGGCGGGACGATATACCTCGGCCCCGGCGATCTCTGCATACACTCGATGGACGACTGCGCGGAGTCGGAGATAGAACTCCCGCTCGGATACTACGAAGGCGCGGCTGTCGCCGCAGACCTGCGCGCGCTCGCGGCCGGCGCGCCGGAGATACTGCGCGAGGCGGGGTTCGACGCGCGTGAAATATACCGCAGATTCTGCGCCGGAGGCAGCCCCTTCGGCATCCCGTCCAGCGCGTCCGCTGAGGCGGCCTTCTCGCCGCTCTACGCCGCGCGCGGCGCGATGCTCGTCCCATACTGCAAACTCAAGGCGATCGAAGTTCTGCTTTGCATCATGGGCGTGCAGCCCGCCGCCGGAGAGATAACGCGGTACGGCTCCGAGCAGACGGAGCTGATAAAAGAAATCCGCAACTTCCTCATGGAAAACCTGGACAAGCGGTTTACGATAGAAGAGCTCTCGAAAAAATACCTCCTCAACACTTCGACGCTCAAAGCGGTATTCAAAGCCGTCTACGGGCAGCCGGTCGCTTCATATGTCAGAGAGCGCCGAATGAAGCTCGCGGCGAAGCTGCTGCGCGAAAGCGGCGCAAGCGTAGCCGAGATAGCGCGTGCAGTCGGTTACGAAACGCAGGGGAAATTTACAAAAGCGTTCAAAGAAAGCGTGGGCGAAACGCCGGCGGAATATCGCCGCCGTCAAAGAGGATGATGCCGCTGAACGCGGAATCCCGCAAAATCCGCGCGCCGCGCTGAACGTCGCGCGGACAAAAGAAAAAGGGCCCGCGGCGAAAAGCCGTAAGCCCTTGAAAAATCTGGTGCCGGAGGGGGGGGTCGAACCCCCACGGGTGTTACCCCGGCGGATTTTGAGTCCGCTGCGTCTGCCATTCCGCCACTCCGGCGTGGAACACCAGAATATTTTATAACATGACGTGAATCGCCGCAATAGCCAAAGCCGCGGCGCAGGTTTGTGAAGCGGCGGCAGGTATGTTAAAATTTTCTCAGAGTGTTGAATCACCGGAAAATAAAAAGAATCGCGGGGTGTTGATATGAACTGTTATCAGATAATGGCGGTAAGAATCCTGGACCGCGGCAAGAGCGCCGTCGAAGTCCAGCGCGTGCTCACCGAACACGGATGCTCGATACTGACGCGCCTCGGACTGCACGACCAGTCCACGCCGGGAACCTGCTCCCCCTCCGGCCTCCTCGTCCTCCAGCTCTGCTGCGACGCGGCGACCTCCGAAGGGCTTGAGAAAAAACTCAACGCGCTCGACGGAGTAAAGGCGAAGCTCGTAGACCTCTCGGACTAGGCCCGATTACGAAAAAGCGCCCCTCTGCGGGCGCTTTAATTTTTTCAGGCAGCGCATAATTTTCACGCGGCCCCTTCATCTGCAGCGGTATAGCAAAACTCCCCCGCGCCCTCTGCGCGCTGCGGCAAGGCATGAAAACCAGAAAAGCGCGCCGTTTCCACGCGCCGCCCGATTTTACGGCCGCGCGGCGAAAATCTCCTCGTCATCCTCGCTCCACGGCGGAGACACTATGCATAGAAATTCAAGTCGCTCGTCGCCGCCGTTTACAACGTACTGCTCGACGCCGCAAGGCACGGCGGCGCAGACGCCTGCGCGAAGCGCGACCGTTTCGCCGCCGGCGCAGAGAGTCCCAACGCCGGAGAGAATCACATAAGTCTCGGCGGAATTTTTCAAAACGTGCGGGAACGTGCGCCCGCGCGGCTCGATATAGGCGCGCGCTATGGAATAGCCGCGAAACGGCAGCGTTTCGCGCGCCGGATGCATCGCCTCCGCGAGCATACAGCCGTCCCGCGCCTCAAAATATCCGCATTCTCCGAAATCCTTCACGACGACCCCGCCGCCCATAATTCCGCCTCCCCCGCGCTGCGCGCACAAACATTATAAAGTCGCGCGCAGCACACGGCAAACGCGCGGCGCAACGACGCCTGTCTCCGTTTTTTGAGTACATATTGAGTACGGGACGTAGAAGAAATGAAAGAAATAAAAAAACAAGGCCCCGCGTCCTGCGGAG
>DVKA01000253.1 GCA_018716365.1 Candidatus Caccocola faecipullorum | reverse complement strand
TGCGGCTTCAAAAAATGGCTGGGGTGGATGGACTCGAACCATCGATGGCGGAGTCAAAGTCCGCTGCCTTAGGCCGCTTGGCTACACCCCATTATGTGCAACGGTCATTATAACGTTAAATCGAGTAAATCCGCAAGTCTGAAAATCATTTTTACCGTCCGCATACTGAATTTACGCCGTCTTGGCGCGCCTTCCTAAATTATTAAAAAAAATACATTTTTACCGCGCGGAGTTGACACAAACGCCGCGCCGTGATTTATAATAATTAAAATCATTTAAAGTCTTATTGGAGGAGTTATCATGTGGACTGTAGATGACGGGATAGCGGTACTTAGGGAGAGAGGCGCGAAGATAACGGCCCAGCGCATCGCCATCCTTCAGAAGTTGGAGGGGCGCAAGGACCATCCTTCAGCCGAAACGCTTTACAGGGAGCTTTCTTCAGAATACGCGACGATGTCTGTCGCCACGCTTTACAGCACAGCCCAGCTGCTTGCGGACGCAGGGCTTATCAAGATCCTCAGCATAGACGACAAGAGAGTCTATTTCGACCCGACGACTGAGACGCACGGGCATTTCCTCTGCCGCAAGTGCGGGAAACTCTTCGACATCCCGGTCAACGAGGACGAGATTTTCAGATCGGCGTCTACCGTGCGCGACAATATCGCCCAGATAGAACACACGGAGATATTCTTCTACGGCCTCTGCTCCGACTGCCTGAAGATATAGCTTCATAAGCATGGGCTCTTTCGCAGCCTTTTGCAGCGGGGTCTTTCTCTTGTACTGGCCTTACCTATGGTGTTGGTACAGAAAGGAAGACCCCGCGCTTTATGGCATCAGGTGGAGCGCTGACCGGCGCGCGGTCGCGGAGACGCTCGCCGTGACGGCGGCGGCGCTCGCCGTGCTCACCGCCGTCGCTCTCGCGTGGCCGTGGGAGGAGCTGCCGAGGCGGCGCGGCCTTCGCGCGGTCCTTGAGCTCGCGGCCTCGGGCCTTGCTGCGGCGGTCATAGAAGAAACTTTTTTCCGCGGCTGGCTCCAGCCGGTGTTTGCGAAAAAGCTCGGCCCGTACGCCGCGATTGCGGCCGTGAACCTGATATTCGCGCCGGTGCATCTCATCGTCGCGCCTTACTGGATTTCGCTCTGCACCTTCTTCCCCGGCCTCGTCATGGGATGGCTGAAATACAGGCACGACAGCCTGCTGCCGCCGGCGCTCTTCCATTTTCTCGGAAATATATGGGCGATATGGTTCTTCCCATCGCCCGTGAATTTTTAAAAAATCAGTTTTTATAAAAAGAAGGCGGTTGCATTGAATCTCCGAAAACTGAAAAAATCGTTTGGCTTCGCGTTCGCGCTTCTTCTTATATGCGCGGCTATTTTGCCGGCGCGCGCCGCGGAGGCGGAAGCGAAGAAAATTTTTGAAATCGACATACCGATGCAGAAGGGGGCCGAAGTGACGGTAACGGCGGCGAACGGCAAAACTTTCGCCGTCGCGTCGGTCGCCGCGCTTCCAGTCAAAACGCGTTACCCGAGCTACACCGCAAGCGCATGGGGCGAACCGGGCTCCGTCTGCGCCTCCGCGGTCAACGCGGTGCATATGCTCGTCTCGGTTGAAAAGGGCAGGGGGCGCACGCTCAGCATAATACCTAAGGAGACGATAGCGCCCGCCGCAGGCCCCGGCGCTTCGATAGTGCTCGACGCAAAGGCCGGCGAAAGCGTCTTCGGCGCGTGGGCTCCGGCGGTCGGCTCGCGCGTTTCCGTGCGCGGCGCGGACGGCGCGGCTGCGCCGCTCGCGGCGGACAACCTGCCCAAAGCTGGCGACACTCTTGTGATTGAAGTCTTCGAGGACCCCTCGCTGCCGTACATGGTAGATATAGAGAACCGCCCCGGCGGCAGGGTCGTAGCATGGAATTCGGACGGCTATAAAATTTTGGGGCGCGTCCTCGTGGCGCTCGGCGGTACGGGACGTTTCGAGGGGACGCTCTTCCAGCGCGTCGGAGCGATACGCGCGAACCACAGCGGCGTAATCGACGTGAGCACTACGCCGCGCGGAACGACCGGCGGATTCCAGATAGTGCCGTGGGACCACGCGCTCGCCTCGAAGGAGATGCAGGGAGTCTGGAGCATGACGCAGTGGCTCGTCGTAGGCCCAGCGGACGGGAAATCGAAGCTCGGCGGCACGCCGCCGCTCTTCAAGCACGGTCTCGTATCCGGCCCGGCGGGCGGCGAGAAGATGTGGGATATGTGGTCCTCCTATGGTCGCAGGTCGCTAGTCCTCGCGCGCTACGAAAACGGCGGCTGGGAAAGGCTGCACGAATCCGCCGGCCGGAACGATAATTCGCTGCGCGGCATAACGGAGCTGCGCATCTATTATCCGTTTACGGAAGAGATACAGAGCGGGCGCTGAGCGCCCGCTTTTTTGGCGTGCCGCAGCGCATGAACTTAAGGAGGCGTTTAGATGAGCTGGGACGTTGTGATGGTAAGAACCAAAACTAACGGCGAAGCGCTGGAAGATATTGCCGGCGAAAATATCGTCCCCTTCACGCAGACTGAGATAGCCGAAGCTGTAAAGAAGGCAGCCGCAGCACTCGGCGCGGCTTATAGACTGCGGCAGCGGAGAGTTCATCACGCAGGGCGGCACAGGCTCGTTCGAGCGCTGGGAAAAATACCGCGACGCTATTCTCGATAACAGCCAGGCAGACATATGAAACGACAAAACCGCCCGCGGAAAATCAACGCGGGCGGTTTTGTCATATTCGTTTATTTTATTTTCATGCGTTCTCGGACGCTCTGTACTCATCGACGGCTTTGAGCACTATCTCGCGCAGCTTTTCGTCTTCGAGCGCCTTGACGACGGTCGCCTCAATCCAGCCTTCCTTTACGCCGCAGTCGAGGCGCTGGCCCTTGTATATCGTCGCGTAGACCGGCTCTTCTTCGAGCAGCGAGGCGATCGCGTCGGTGAGCTGGTATTCGCCGCCCGCGCCGCGTTTGAGGTTCTTCAGATGTTTGAATATCTTCGGCGAGAGCAGGTAGCGGCCCATTATCGCAAGGCGCGACGGTGCATCCTCGGGCTTCGGCTTTTCGACGAGGCCGCGGACGCGGTAGACGCCGGGCTCTATCTCATCCGCGTCGACTATGCCGTAGCGGGAAACGTCCTCCGGCGCGACCTCTTCAAGGCATAGCACGGAGCCGTCGTATTTTTCGCGCACAGCCTCAAGCTGCGCGAGAGCCGTAGGCTCGGCGATCATGACATCGTCGGGGAGCAGCAGGCCGAAATATTCGTCGCGGCAGAATTCCTCGGCGCAGAGCACAGCGTGGCCGAGGCCGAGCGGCTTCGCCTGGTAGGCGTAATGGAAATCCGCGAGCCTGTATATCGAGTCGACTGCGTCGGCGAGCTCCGCCTTGCCGCGCTCGCGCAGCAGCGCCGTAAGCTCGAACGACGGCTCGAAGTAGCGGCAGATGCTCTCCTTGCCCTGCCCCGTTACGAATACGACGCGCGAGCAGCCGGAGGCTACCGCTTCGTCTACGCCGTGGTGGATGAGCGGGCGGTCGATGAGCGGCATCATCTCCTTCGGGATGTCCTTCGTCGCCGGGAGGAAGCGCGTCCCGAGGCCGGCGACGGGGAATACCGCCGTCCTTATCTTTTTATATTCCGCAGCGGCGCTCATTGCGCTTTCACAACCTTTCCTATCGCCTCTTCCATTATGTCCGCGGCGCGGTTCATGAGCTCCGCGTCGCGCGATTCCGCGAATATTCTGATGAGCGGCTCCGTGCCTGAAGGACGCAGAAGCATGCGGCCCTTGCCCGCGAGCAGCCGTTCCGCCTCCTTCGCCGCGGCGTCGACGAGCGGGCTTGACATGACGGCGTTCTTATCCTTCACCTTCATGTTGCGCAGCACCTGCGGGTAACGATCGAAACGGTCGGCGAGCGTCGAAACGTCCTCGCCGAGTTCGCCGACGGCCTTGAGGAACAGGATGCCCGAGCAGAGGCCGTCGCCGGTGTTCGCGTAGTCGAGCGCGATGATGTGGCCCGACTGCTCGCCGCCGATACGCGCGCCTTCGCGCTTCATCGTGTCGAGGACGTAGCGGTCGCCGACGGCGCAGCGGAAGACCTTTATATCCTCCTTCGCCAGAAGGTCTTCAAGCACCATGTTGGACATGACGGTGGCGACCACTCCAGCACCGAGCGCTCCGCGCGAGGCAAGCCAGCGCCCTATGACCCAGAGCATTATATCGCCGTCGAGGACGCGCCCGCGCCCGTCGCACATGAGCACACGGTCGGTGTCGCCGTCGTATGCGATGCCGAGGGCCGCGCCGCTTTCGCGCACCTTCGCCGCGAGCGTCTCTATATGCGTGACGCCCACGTTGCTGTTGATGTTCGTGCCGTCGGGGACGTTCGCCATGAAGGTGACGCCGCCGCTCCATTCAGAGAAAAGCGGCCCGACGAAGGCGGAGGCCGCGCCGTTCGCCGCGTCTATGACGATCGGATAGGAACGGTCTTTTATATCGCCGAAGAGTTTTCCGAGCGATTCAAGGTAGCCCGCGCAGTACTCCGAGCCGTCGCGCACTGTGCCGATGCGCTCAGGAGCCGCGCGGCGGCGGCGCTCGTCGTCGAGAAATATCTCTTCGATTCCGGCCTCGTCGTCGTCCGTAAGTTTGAAGCCGTCGCCGTCGAGGAACTTTATCCCGTTATATTCGGCAGGGTTGTGCGACGCGCTGACTACCGCCCCGCCGCTGAACGGGCCGCGCAGGGCCGCGCTGCTGACGCCGGGGGTAGGGATGACGCCGAGGTCTACCGCGTCGCCGCCGGACGACGCGATGCCAGCCATAAGGGCGGACTGGAGCATTTCGCCGGAGAGCCTCGTGTCGCGCCCGACCGCTATTTTGGGGCGCTCGACGCCGTTTTCCATGAGGAACACGGCGTATGCAGAGCCGAGGCGCATCGCGGCGTCGGGCGTCATCATGCCCTGATTCGCTATGTCGCGCACTCCGTCGGTACCAAAGAATTGCCTTTTCTTTCCTTTCGCGTCGTTCAAAAGGGCCACCTCGCAGAGCAAAATTTATAATTTCCCGTTATTTAATCTATTCCACCGAAGTTACCGCAACCTGTTCCGGCTCCGTCCTGACCACCTGGAATCCGGGCCTGAGGCCGCGCACGAGCACCGGAAGCTCCGTGTGCTGCGAGACTATGTTCGATACGTCGACGTAAAGCTCGCACGGCGGCCGGCCGCCTTCGAGCTCCTCGACCGCAGTCTCCGGCCCCTCTATCGTGAGGCTGACCGAAGACGGAGAGAAGCGCCACTCCTTCGAAGCCGTGTTGCCGGCTATCATGAGCGGCACGTTCGAGAATGTCATTACGCTCATCTTTTTCGAAAGGTGTATCTCGACGCGCGCGCGGTCCGTCCCGGTTATCTCCACGCCCGGCGGAAGCTGCGTCGGCTCCATCGGTATCATGAGCTGGATGTCCTGTTCAAGCCCAGTTATATCGACGGGAGCGAGATCGAGCGACTCGATGCTCCTGACCGCTGCGGCGCTGCCGCGTATCGACACGCTGTCGGGGATGACTTTTACTGACTCGACCTGAAGGCCCGCGTGCGGCTCGCCGGTGACGGAGACCCTGACCGGTATACGCTCGCCTACGATTTCGTCCTCAAACACGACTTTCGCCTCGACCTCCTGCGGGGTTATGGCGACGCGCCGGCGGCGCGACTGCGCGGCATCGCTTTTCGCGTCGGAGTCGGATATGGTCACAGGCACGGCGACAGTGCCGCTCTCCATCAGATGGTCGAGGTTGATCCTCGCCTCAAGCCCCTGCACGGCGAGCACGTCCGTCTCCGGGCCGCTGATCACAGCGTGGTCGGGGCTGACTACTATCGAAGCCACCACCTTGCCGTCGGGAGCTTCGCCCGTCGTCTTCGGCGCTATCTCTACGCGCCTTTCGACGTTGCGGTATATCTCGACTTCGACGAGCGCCGGCTGCCAGCTGCGGACGCGCGCGAAGGTCGGCGCTTCAAAGCGCACAGGCAGGGTGTAGCGCCCCGTCCTGAGGTTTGCGAGGTCGACCTCGGATACTATGTCGGACGGCTCGATGCCGGAAAGCTCGTTGATTTTGCCTTCGAGCTTTATCTCTACCTCTTTGACCGGCGCGTTGACAGAGTACCCCGCGCCGAGGTTCCTGTATTCTATTTCGTCGCGCATCGTGCGCGCAGACTCCGCGTTGTTGTCGAGAGCCACGAGCGACCACAGCAGGACGGAGATGCAGAGCGAGACGCCGCCGAGGAACATCTTCGACTGGAGGAAATTACCGCCCTTGTAGTTGAATCTGGAGCACAACCGTTCGAAAGTCTCCCGCAGTTTGAGAAGCTTCGCTATGATAAGCCTTTTCATATCCTTAGACATTTTTGTCGCCTCCAGACCACTGCTGCTGGAGCTCGTCGCGCAGACGCTCCATGAAGTTCGTCTCCTTCGCCTCGTGGCTGAAGTAATGGCTGCACATCTTGCGTACCTGCGCCTCGTTGAGCGGGCGCGAGAAATGGCCGGAGACGGCGGCCTTAATCTCGCCGCGCTCCTCCGATACGACGATCGCTATCGAGTCGGACATCTCCGTGACGCCGAGCGCCGCGCGGTGGCGCGTGCCGTACCAGCGGGAAATGTCCGTTTTTTCAGTAAGGGGCAGATAGCAGCCAGCCGCGACTATCTCGCGCTGGTCGATGACGACCGCTCCGTCGTGCAGCGGCGTGCCGGGCCAGAATATCGAAATCAGAAGCTCTTCCGTGATGTCCGCGTTGAGAAGAACGGCGGTGCGCCACACATCCTTGAGGCTCGTGTCGCGCTGGAGGACGACGAGCGCGCCGATGCGCTGCGACTGACAGTAGAGCAGGGCCTTCGTGAGCTGTTCCGCGCGCAGGTCGATCTCCTGCGTGCTGCTGCCGACTTTCCAAAGATGGCCCTTGCCGAGCTCTTCAAGCATCCGGCGGAGCTCGGGCTGGAAGAGTATTGGGATGATGATGATGAGGGCTCCGATCATGCGCCCCATGATGTTCGAAAGGCTGCGCAGGTCGAGCAGGTTCGCCGCCGCGCCGATAAGGCCGATTATCATAAGGCCGCGGATAAGCTGCATCGCCCGCGTCCCCACGAGCAGAAGCAGAATCCTGTATATCAGAAAAGCGACTATGAGTATGTCTAGGAAGTCCTGCCAGCGCAGGTTGAAGAAAGCCAACGGCGCACCCCTCTCGCGAGTATCTTTCAGCTATTATAGCGCAAGAGCGGCGCGAGGTGGAGCAGAAAAGCGCGGAGGCGCGCGGCGCTACTGCCCGCGCACCTTCCGCAAAAACGAAAGATTGCCTTCGTCGCCGACGCCTTCCTTCGGCGTTTCGAGTATGGTCGGCGTATCTTCGAAGCGTTCGTCGTTCATCAGCAGCGAGAATGGGTGAAGCCCTATCTTTCCCTCGCCGAGGTGGGCGTGGCGGTCGAGATGCGTTCCCCTTTCCGCCTTGCTGTCGTTGAGGTGCCAGCAGCGCACGCGCGAAAGGCCGACGTGTTTGTCCGCCGCAGCGACGAGCCGTTCGTAGGCGTCAGACGAGCGCAGGTCGTAGCCCGCGGCGAAGACGTGGCAGGTGTCTATGCAGATTCCTATGCGCGGATGCCAGCCGGCTTTGTCGAGTATCTCCGTGAAATGCGCAAAGTCGCCGCCGATACACGTTCCCTGCCCCGCCATCGTTTCAAGCAGTATGCGCGTCTTGTATTCCTGCGTCGCGTCGAAGAGGCGCAGCAGAGTCTCCGCGATGTTCGAAGTCGCCGCGTCTATGCCCGCGTCCATCGAGAAGCCCGGATGCAGCACGATGTCGTCGATGTTCAGGTGGCGGCAGCGCTCTACCTCTTCGCGCAGCGCGGCGGCGCTTTTCGCGCGCACCGCCGCGTCCGGCGAAGCTATATTTATGAGGTACGAGGCGTGCGAGACGACGGCCTTCACGTCTGAGCGCTGCCACGCGCGGTAGAAGCCTTCCGCCTCCTGAAGAGAGACGGGGCGCGCCTGCCACTGCCGCTGGCTGCGCGTGAATATCTGCATCGACTCGCATCCAAGCGCGCCGGCGCGTTCGAAAGCCTTATCGAGCCCGCCTGCGACGGACATATGCGCGCCGATAAGCGCCATCAGTTCGCTTTTCCCGCGTAGACGGCCCCGTGTACGCCGTCTATCGTCAGCGTCATTCCGTCTTCAATTTTGTCCATTATCCCAGCCGCGTCCGTGATGCACGGGATTCCGCGGTCGAGAGAGATGACGCCGGCGTGCGACGTGAGGCCGCCCTCTTCGGTGACAATCGCCGCGGCCTTCTCGAAGGCCGGAACGTATTCCTTTTCGCTCTTCTTTATGACGAGTATCTTGTCTTCAGAAATTTTCTGTATCGCCTCCTGCGGCGACGAAGCTTTGCAGGCGGCGCCGGTCACGCGGCGGCGCACAAGCGAGAGGCCGCGCGCTATCACGTTTGCGATGCGGATGACGTTTATCATGTTCGTGCTGCCAGGCTCGCCGAGCGGCATACCGGACATTATGACGACGTTGTCTCCGTTTGCGACAAGGGATTCTTTCTTTATCAGCGAAATTGCGTTCTTGAGGGATTCCTCAAGCTGGTGCGTAATCGGGCAGATGCAAGGCATGACGCCCCAGACGAGCGAGAGCTGCCGCCACGTCGAAAGCGACGGCGTCATTGCGATTATCGGGCAGGTAGGGCGGTACTTGCTGACCATGCGCGCGGTCGCGCCACTCGAAGTGAGCGGTACTATCGCCGCGGCCTCGACCTCTTTCGCCACGTCGCGCGCCGCGTGGCTCACCGCGTCCGCCGTCTCGCAGACCGCCGGAAGCGAGCGCGGTTTGCGGCACCAGAGCGTCCTGTCCCGCTCCGTCCGCACTATTATCCTGTTCATCGTCTCGACGGACTCGACGGGATATTTTCCTCCCGCGGTCTCGCCAGAGAGCATTACGGCGTCCGCGCCGTCGATGACAGCGTTCGCCACGTCGCTCGACTCGGCGCGCGTCGGGCGCGGGTTGCGTATCATCGAATCGAGCATCTGCGTGGCGACTATCACGGGCTTTCCCTGCATACGGCAGCGCTCTATTATTTCCTTCTGTATCATCGGCACGTCCTCGGTGCGCATTTCAACGCCCAGGTCGCCGCGCGCTACCATCATGCCGTCGACGACTTCCAGTATGGCGTCGAGATTGTCCACCGACTGGCGCGTCTCCATCTTCGCTATAATCTTCGCGTGAGCGCCGGCCGATTCGAGCACGCGGCGCACCTCTATTATGTCCTCCTTGCTGCGCACGAACGACACGGCGACGTAGTCGACGTTGTTCTCCGCGCCCCATTTGAGGTCCGCGACGTCCTTCTCCGTCAGCGTCGGGACGGACAGGTCCGCTCCGGGCACGTTGACGCCCTTGTGCTCGCCGAGCTCGCCGCCGACTATTACGCGGCACTTTATTTCTTCCGGCGACGTTTCTACGACTTCAAGATGGATCGCGCCGTCGTCGATGAAGATGTTCTGCCCTTTTTCAACTTCCGAGGCGAGCTTCGGATAATCGATATACACGCCGTGTTCGTCGCCTTCTTTTTTCTCGAAGAAGAGTGTGAACTCGCTGTCGGATTTTACAGTAACTTTGCCGTGGCCCGGAAGCTCGCCGGTGCGTATCTCCGGCCCCTTCGTGTCAAGCAGCACGGCGATCGGCGTCTGAAGCTCCTGCTCCACGGCGCGGACGTTCTTGAGCGTCCGCAGGTGCGATGCGTAGTCGCCGTGGCTGAAATTGAGCCGCGCGACGTTCATTCCGGCCTTCGCGAGCGCGAAAAGTTTTTCATAATCCCAGCAGGCCGGGCCTATCGTGCAT
Source organism: Candidatus Caccocola faecipullorum (assembly GCA_018716365.1). GTDB lineage: Bacteria > Synergistota > Synergistia > Synergistales > Synergistaceae > Caccocola > Caccocola faecipullorum. The sequence goes on along the minus strand of DVKA01000253.1, from coordinate 8,319 downwards.
ACTATCTTTACGTTGCGTTTGATTCTTTCCATAACTTGCAAATTTCTCCTGTTTCTTATTTCTTTTCCTGTTTTCCGCTCTCGATCTCTCCGTATGCGGTCAAGACCTTTGCGTGGCCGCGTATCTTCATCGCAGAGATATGTTCGGTGAACTGCGCTATCCACACTTCGCCCTCTTCGAGCTTTTCTGTGTGGAGGAATCTGTTCTCCGCGCCGCGCGTGACTCCGGTCACGGTGACACCGTTTTCAAGCGCCTTGATCGCTATGTAGTCTCCGGCTCCTCCGCTTTCGCCGTTGTTCATCAAAAATTCTCCCTTCTCCTAAAGGCAGCTCACAAGTCCCTGCGAGAAGTCTTCGAGTTCTTTTCGAAGCCCGTCCGTCACTTCGACCTTTATGTTCTTAATCAGCGAGACGGAAGTCTCCGCCGAGCCGTGCAGCTTGAGTATTATCTCGCTCCTGCCAGGGTGCGCGTTGAGTATCGCGAACATCTTTTCATAGAACTGGTCGCCGAGTCCGTCGCTTTCGACTGTTATCACGGCGCGCCGTTCGAGCTTTTCTTTGTATTCTTCCTCCGAATATATGTCGTCTACCATCAGCGATACGCCGCGGTCGTCCTTCGGCTGCCCCTTCACGAAATAGAGCGCGCCTTTCTGAAGCGTGTGCTTGTAGAGCGGCCAGCGCTTGCCGAAGATGAGCATGTCTACCGTGCCTCTGTTGTCCTCGATGACCGCGGTGCCGAACGGGTTGCCGGCCTTGCTGAACTTTTCCGTGAAGTTGGTCAGCAGTCCAGCGGTGACGGCCGGCTGGTGCGAGCGCCAGTTCGGCAGGTCACCGACAGGACAGGTGATATAAGGCTCGACGGACGGCTCGTACTGGTCGAAGGGGTGCCCGGATATATAAAGCCCCATGCTTTCCTTTTCAAGGTCGAGCTTCTGCCGCTCGCTGAAATCGGGGACTTCTTCCATCTCCGGCGTGAAGAACTCCTCTTCGTCGTCGCCGAACAGAGAGGCCTGATTTGTGTTCTGCGCCCTGCGGGCGGCTATTTCCGCAAGCTGCGGCAGCGCGTTCAGCAGCTTCGCGCGGTTCGGGTCGAGGCTGTCGAAAGCGCCGGACTTTATGAGATTCTCTATAACGCCGCGGTTCACCTGCCGCGTGTCTATGCGCGAGAGGAAGTCCCAGAGCGAGGCGAACTTGCCGCCTTTCGCCCTGTTCTCTATGATGTTCGCGACCGCCGCCTCTCCGACCTTGCCGATTGCGGAAAGCCCGAGCCTTATGACGTCGCCGATGACGGTGAAATCTTCCTTCGATTCGTTGATGTCGGGCGGCAGTACGTCGTATCCAGCGTCGCGCACGGCGCGGATGTACTGTCCCAAGACCTCCATCTTTGAGCCGATGAGGCTCGAAAGGTACGAAGCGAGGTATTCAGCCCCATAGTTCGCTTTGAGCCACGCGGTCCAGTAGGCGATGAGGCCGTAGGCCGCGCTGTGAGACTTGTTGAAGCCGTAGCCCGCGAACTTCTCTATGATGTCGAAGATCTCTCCCGCGCGCTTCGCATCGACGTCGTTCTTTACCGCGCCGTCTACAAATTTCGCGCGCTCCTTCTCCATGACTTCCTTTTTCTTCTTTCCCATCGCGCGGCGCAGGAGGTCCGCTTCGCCGAGCGTGTAGCCGGCAAGCTCACGCGCGCTCTGCATGACCTGCTCCTGATAGAGAATGACGCCGTAGGTGTCTTTCATGTAAGGTTCAAGCCTCGGGTGGAGATAGTGCACTTTCTCCTCGCCGTGCTTGCATTTCACGTACGTATCAACCATTCCGCTTTCAAGCGGCCCCGGGCGGTAGAGCGCGACGAGCGCGATCATGTCCTCGAAGCAGTCCGGGCGCAGCCGACGCACAAGCGCCGTCATGCCCGAAGATTCGAGCTGGAAGACGCCGAGCGTGTCGCCGCGCTGGAGCATCTCGTAGGTCTTCGCGTCGTCCATCGGTATCTCGTTGAGGTCGATGCGCCCCTTGCCGTTGCTCTCGATGTTGCGCACCGCGCCGTCGAGGACGGAGAGGGTGCGCAGGCCGAGGAAGTCCATCTTGACAAGGCCGAGCTTTTCAACGTATTCCATCGAATACTGCGTGGCGATCTGGTTTTCGCCGAATTTGCGCACCGGCACCATGTCGTTGGTCGGCTTCGGCGTTATGACGACTCCCGCCGCGTGCTGCGAGCAGTGGCGCGCGAGCCCTTCGATGTGCATGGCTGTGTCGATGAGCTTCTTTATCTCCGGCTTTGAGTCGTAGGCGGCCTTAAGGTCTGGCACGCCCGCGAGCGCGCCCTTTATATCCTTGATGTCCGACGTCGGCATAGCGGGGATGAGTTTCGTTATCGCGTTGACTTCGGGAATCGGCACGCCGAGCGCGCGGCCGACGTCCTTTATCGCACCGCGGCTCTTCATCCGTCCGAAGGTTACGATCTGCGAGACTTTGTCGGAGCCGTACTTCTCGACTATGTAGGCGATGAGTTCGTCGCGTCCCTTGTCGGAGACGTCGGTATCAATATCCGGCATACTTATGCGTTCCGGGTTCAGGAAGCGTTCGAAGAGCAGGTTGTAGCGTATCGGGTCAAGGTCGGTGATGCCGAGCGAGTATGCGACAAGCGACCCCGCAGCAGAGCCGCGGCCCGGCCCTATCGGGATGTGCTTCGACTTCGCGGCGACTATTATGTCAGAAACTATGCAGAAATATCCCGGGAAGTCCATTTGCTCTATTATATCGAGCTCGTATTCCAGACGTTCGAGGTAGTTCTGCGGCGGATTTTCAGTCTTGAGCCTGCGCTTCAGGCCGTCGGCGGCCATTTTGCGCAGGTGCGTCGTCAGCGTCTCGCCCTCTGGAAGCGGGAACTCAGGCAGATAATAATGGCCCGTCTTGAGCTTCACATCGCAGCGGTCGGCTATGCGCTGCGTATTTATCAGAGCTTCGGGCAGGTCGTTGCCGAAGAGCGCCCACATCTCGTCCGGCGAGCGGAAATAATAGTCGTCGCCGTGGAAGCGGTAGCGTTTCTCATCCGATACGAGGCTGCCGGTCTGGACGCAGAGCAGTATGTCGTGCCACCCCGCGTCGCTCCGCTCCAGATAATGCGCGTCGTTCGTAGCGACGAGCGGAAGGTCCAGCTTCTTCGACATCTCTACGAGCGCCTTGTTGACGAGCGCCTGTTCCGGTATGCCGTTCGACTGAACCTCAAGGAAGAAATTTCCCTTCCCCATTATGTCGCTGTACATACCGGCGCGCCGTTCCGCGCCCTCTATGTCGCCGCTCATGATGAGCTGCGGTATTTCGCCGCCGAGGCAGGCCGACGAGCATATCAGCCCCTTGCTGTAACGCGCGAGGAGGTCGTGGTCTATGCGCGGTTTGTAGTAAAAACCGTCGGTGTTCGCAATCGAGACGAGCTTCGTCAGGTTATAATACCCCTCTTCGTTTTCGGCGAGCAGTATAAGGTGGTTCTGCCCCTTGCCTTCGCGGCAGGTGTGGCCGTTCGGGTCTACGTAGACCTCGCATCCGAGAATCGGCTTGACGCCGGCGGCGTTGCAGGCGTTGTAGAACTCGACACAGCCGAACATAACGCCGTGGTCGGTTATGGCGACGGAGTTCATGCCCATCTCCGCCGTCTTGGCTGCGAGGGCGGAGCATTTATTCGCTCCGTCGAGCAGGCTGTATTCCGTATGTACGTGAAGGTGTACGAACGGCTTGTCAGACATTATTTATTCATTTCCTTCCGTCGTTTCTTCTTCGTTCATTTCCGCGCTTCTGACGTAGAGCAGCTCTGCTCCGGCCCTGCGCAGTATATTTGAGAGCGGCGCGGCTGCGGTGCGCGCGGGCTGCGCTTCTTCGCGCTGCCGCGGCCCGCGCTCAGGCTGCTGCATTTCCTGGACAGGCGCGCGGCTCGCGCTTTCAGGCTGAGGCTGTTCCGATTCCGCCGCGCCTTCCAGATTCCACAGCTTTGCAGCGGCGGCGCAGAGCGTCTTTCTGTTGTGCGCTATCGAGAGGAAGTTCCTCGCGGGAGTTTCTTTTTCAAATTCTATCTCGACGCCGTTCGCGCCGCGGACGATCGCCGCGTTGAGCAGAGCCGAGGAAATTGCGATCCTGTCGCCGGCGTCGATAAGCGAAGCGAGTTTCCAGAAGAGTTCCGCCCCTCCTGTTGGAAGCGCCGGCTCCGCCTCCTGCGGCGCGCTCTGAGGCTGCGGCGCAGGCTCCACCTCCGCTGCTGGAGCTTCGGCAGCCGGCGCGGGCTTCGCGCCTTCTGCACGCGGCTGCGGCGCGGCGTATCTTTCCGGCCCCGTCGTACGGCTCTGCGGCGCTGCAGGCGAAGCGGCGCGGCTTTGCGGAACGCCCGCCGCCTGTCCGGCGCGGACTTCTCCGTTTATTATGCTCTGCAATTCCATGAATATCACGCCGCTGAATATGTCGCCCTTCATGCCGTAGTGCGCGCGCGGCAGCAGCCCGTTGCAGAGCTCGCAGGCGGCTCTGAGCTTCGCCGCGTCCCATTGAGCCGCCTCGGAGGCGAGATAGTCGCGCTCGGCAGAGGAAGTTTCGAGCGCTTCGAGCGCCTTTTCTCCCCACAGGGAATAGAGCCAGAGGTCTCGGAAGAGCGCGAAAAGCGACTCGCAGAGCCGCTCGGGCGAGATGCCGCGCGCCATTATCGAATGGAGAGCCGCAGCGGCCTTCTGCGGCTCGCTGCGCATCTGCGCGACCCATTTTTCCAGCTCCGTGCGGCTGCTGCCGCCGGTCAGTTCTTTCACGCTGTCGAGCGAAAGCCGCCCGCGCCCAAGCGCGACGGCCTGCTCAGTCAGCGAGAGCGCGTCGCGCAGCGCGCCGTCTGCCTGACGCGCAAGCTCCCAGACGGCTTCGTCCTCGGCCTCGATATTCTCCTGCGCGCAGACGTATTTAAGCCTGTCGACAGTGTCGGCGATCGTTATCCTGTGGAACGGGATGTGCTGGCAGCGCGAACGTATCGTGACTGGGACTTTATGGGGCTCCGTCGTAGCGAGGAGGAAGACCACGTTCGACGGCGGCTCTTCGAGGGTTTTGAGCAGGGCGTTGAAGGCCTGTTCCGTGAGCATATGGACTTCGTCTATGATGTAGACCTTGTAGGCCGCCGAGAGCGGCTTCAGGTTGACGTGGCTTTTGAGGTCGCGTATCTCGCCGATGCCGCGGTTCGACGCGCCGTCTATCTCTATCACGTCAAGATGTTCGCCGGCGGCTATCGCGCGGCAGTTTTCGCAGACGCCGCAAGGCTCGCAGTCGTCCTTGCGGTTCAGGCAGTCGAGCGATTTGGCGACGAGGCGCGCCGCCGAGGTTTTGCCGCAGCCGCGCGGCCCGGAGAAGAGGTAGGCGTGGCCGAGAGAGCCTTCCCGCAGAGATTCCATGAGAACTCCGACCGCCGCGCTCTGCCCGACCATGTCGGAGAATGTCTGCGGCCTGTATCTGCGGTATAAAGATATGTACATTTTTCTCCTCCTTAAAACCGCGCCGCGCCGCGCGATGCGGCCCGGCGGACTTTATTCATAATAATCGGTGAGTATGCCGCCGCGCCGCGCAAGGTTGACCGCCTCCATAATGCGGTCGCGCAGCGCCGGAAGGCCGGGCATCCCGGGAAGAAGCTCGTCTTCGCGGAGAATCGTCTCGCGCCCGATGACGAGGCTGCGCCCGCCGCCGAGTTCGCTGACGCGCACGTCGTACGGCAGAAGCTCAAGCTCCAGCGTCTCGTCGAGCCGCTCCGCCGTCTTGTCAAGGAGCGCGCGCGCGCCGGCGTCCGCAGGCGCGGAGAGAAATTCAGTGTCGTCTATACGGAGCACCGCCTTCCCGTCCTCCTCTGAAACTTTCACGCGAAGTTTCTGTACTACGTCTTTGCGCTGTATGTCTATGCCTTTTTTGTGCAGGTATTCCAGAGCGGCTTCCACGCGCTCGTCGGCCTCCGGGTGGGTCTGGTATATGCCGAGCTCGTACTGGGCGCGCTTGAGGCGTTCCACGTTCATACGCTCCATCATCGTAAGCATCGCCGCCGGGTTGTAGCCCGCGCGGTAAAGTATGTCGATGCCCATAGAGTCTGCCTCTTTTTCCAAATCTATGCTGTACGTGTTCATCATCGCGGTCTGGATGCCGCCGGCCATCGCCGCTATTCCGGCGCCGCCCTCCCCCGCCTGCGTCGCGGCTATGAGCCCGGCGATTGTCAGAAGGTTCAGCCTGCTGTTGCGCCGCGCCTGCACGATGCCGTGCGCGCGGTCGGCGTGGACGAATTCATGGCAGAGCACCGCGGCTATTTCGTCCTCGCTTTTCAGGAAATCCAGCATCCCCGTTGTAATATACGTCATGCCTCCGGGCAGGGAGAAAGCGTTCGGCTGCTCCATCTCCAATATGCGCACTTCGTATTCGAGCTCGCGCTGCATATGCGGTATGAGGCGAGAAGCTATCATCGAGAGCTTCGCCTCGACCGACGGGTTGAGGACGCGCGGCACGTGCTTCTCTATTTCAGCCGCGCTCTTGCGCCCTATCTTTATCTCGCGTTTTATGGTTTTGTCGCTCGGCTCCGGCGACGCGGCGGCGTATGCCGCTCCGGCCGCCGCGAGAAGCGCGAGCGTAATTATCAAAGAAAAAAATTTTTTCGCCATTCATTCACGCTCCCTGATTTATGATTCATTCCGCGGCGCGCGTGCTCGCCGCGAATCTTCCGCATTTATATTATACAACACAAAAAAACGGCGGCGGGAGAGCGCCGCATGGACGCCTCCCGCCGCTTGCAGGTCTTATTGTTTTACGGTCTTCAGTTACGCTACGAAGTTCTTGACGTCGTCGATCGACGCGGGCTTCGCGGAGCGGGCCATCGTGCCCTTCTTCATCTCGATGATCGCGGGGAGTTCGGCGATGCCGAGCTTCTCAACCATCTTGCCGTTTCTGTAACCGTCGATGAATGCGATTTTCTTGCCGCTCTCCTTCGCAAATTTCTCGGCCTCAACCTGGAGCTTGACCTGATCCTGGTCGATGCTCGAAGTGATGAGCGCCACTACCTCTTCGGGCTCGATGAGGACCGAGTTGAGGTGGAGCTGCTCGGAGATGTAGGCATAGGCGGACATCGCGGCTACCGCGCCGTCGCCGGCCGCGGTGACGACCTGGCGGAGGAACTTGTCGCGGACGTCGCCGGCCGCGAAGATACCCTCGACGGAGGTCTCCATCTTCTCGTTGGTGACGATCCAGCCGCCCTTGGACTGCTTCACGAGCTCGTTCTCCTTGAGGTAGGAGACGTTCGGCTCGGTGCCGACGAAGACGAAGCATCCCGCGACGGGGAGGTCGGAAATTTCGCCGGTCTTGACGTTCTTAAGGACGAGCTTCTCGACTACGCCTTCGCCCTCGATCGACTCGACGACGGAGTTCCATACTGGAACGATCTTCGGGTTGGCGAGAGCCTGGTCGATCGCGTGGCGGTCGGCTCTCCACTCGTCGCGGCGGTGTACGATGTAAACCTTGTCCGCGAAGCGGGTGAGGTATCCGGCCTCTTCGACGGCGACGTTGCCGCCGCCGACGACCGCGACTGTCTCGCCCTCAAAGAAGGCGGCGTCGCAGACGGCGCAGTAGCTGACTCCGGCGCCGGTGAACTCGGCTTCGCCGGGGCATCCGAGCTTACGGAAGCTCGCGCCGGTGGCGATGATGATGGCCTCGGCCTCTATCTCGCCCTTGTCGGTGACGACGATCTTGTGTCCGTTGCGGATTTCGATGTTCTGCACGGTGCAGCTTCTGAACTCAGCCTTGAAATGCTCGGCGTGCTTGCGGAAGGTCTCTCCGAGTTCGGAACCGGTCGAGTGGATCGTTCCGGGCCAGTTTTCGATCTCGTCGGTGATGTTGATCTGTCCGCCGGCTGCGCCCTTCTCAAGAATGAGCGTGTCGAGGTCGGCGCGGCGTCCGTAGACCGCGGCCGCAAGTCCGGCAGGGCCGGCGCCGAGTATTACAAGTTCTCTCTTTTCCATAGCGAAAACATCCTCTCTTATTTTTTAATCTTGCTTTGCGCGTACTGCTTACGAATTTCTTCACATATACTATATTATATAAAATTTTAGCGTTTGCGCCATATTACATGGCGTATTATTCCGTTGTAATCCGATATTTTATTCATGAGAACAAACTCGCACGAAGCCATGCCGTCAAGAGAACAAATCTGCTCCGCGCCTGCGGTCTCCGCCATCAACAGTCCGCCGGGCTTCAGCATGCGCGGGAACGCAGCGAAAAATTTCGCGTAGAGCTCCGTGCCGCCTTCGCCGCCGTCGAGCGCCATGCGCGGCTCGTAGTCGCG
>DVKA01000252.1 GCA_018716365.1 Candidatus Caccocola faecipullorum | reverse complement strand
CGGGGAAAGGCGATCCCGCAGGAGAAAGAGGGAATGGTACATTTTGTGGGATTCATGCTGCTCATGTGCCTGATGGTAGTGATCCTTTTCAATGATGTGAAAAATATATTCTTCTGATGAAAAGCTGAAGGGGCAGGCTCCTGGAAAAGAGCTGCCCCTTTTTTCAGATTTGTCCGTCGGTCTTTTGCCCGGAGGAAATATAGAGTCCTGTCAGAATAACGCACGGCAGACATAGAGATATGGCAAACAGATACCGGAAATACCAGCCGTATGCCGGACCGGCAATGCAGACCAGCAGGGCGACCAGCAGAGGCGTCGTGACGGACAGGGAATCGCGTTTCCGTCTTGCGAGACAGTAAAAAGCCCACAGCAGCAGTCCCCATACATAGAAAGCAGGCATCCGCAGAAGGGAGAGCGCCGGAAGAAAAGTCCCCTATCACAGACGCGGAGGAAGGCGCGGAAGCACCCCAGGACGGCGACCCCGCGGACGGCGGCTACCCAGACGAAATGGTGATGGAGAAGCTCGACCCCGTGGAGGACGAGGCTGACATCCTCAACGTGATGGAGCCTCTCGACGATGAAGAAGACGAAGGATCTGGCGGCTCGCCGAACGACGATCAGGACGGCACCGATTACAGCGCATACATAGACAATGTGCGCGACCTGCTTCACGAAGGGCGCGAAAAGGGATTCGTAACCTACGAGGATATAGAGAAGAAAATGCCGAAGGACTTCCTTACGGCAGACATCCTCGACAACATATACATGAACCTGATGGAACTCGGCGTCGACGTCATCGACGAGCCTAAGACGAAAGTAGACCCCTCGGAGGGCGAGACCGTCCTCGCCTCCTCGGGAGCGGACGACATGGGCGACCTCGAAGACCTGCCGCTCTCCGACCCGGTGCGTATGTACCTGCGCGAGATAGGGAAAATCCCGCTTCTGACTTCGGAGGACGAAGTCAAGCTTGCGAAGGGCGTCGAGGCTGGGGACGCCTCCTGCAAAGACGCGCTCGTCGAGGCGAACCTGCGCCTCGTCGTCAGCATAGCGAAAAAATACATCGGGCGCGGAATGCTCTTCCTCGACCTGATACAGGAGGGCAACCTCGGCCTTATCCGCGCGGTGGAGAAATTCGACTACCACAAGGGATATAAATTCAGCACCTACGCAACGTGGTGGATACGGCAGGCGATAACGCGCGCCATAGCCGACCAAGCCCGTACGATACGCATACCGGTCCACATGGTCGAGACGATCAACAAACTTATCCGCGTTTCGCGCCAGCTCGTGCAGAAGCTCGGACGCGAACCAACAGCCGAAGAAATCGCGGCGGGTATGGAAATCCCCTCCGACAGGGTAGAGGAGATACAGCGCATCGCGCAGGAACCGGTCTCGCTCGAAACGCCTATCGGAGAAGAAGAGGACAGCCAGCTCGGCGACTTCCTCGAAGACAAAGACCTGCCGAGCCCCGAAGAGGCGGCTGCAAGCCAGATACTCCGCGAACAGCTTGACGAGATGCTCGACGACCTCACGGACAGGGAGCGCGAAGTGCTGCGGCTGCGCTTCGGCCTCGAAGACGGCCACGCTCACACGCTCGAAGAGGTCGGACGCCGCTTCGGCGTAACGAGGGAACGCATAAGGCAGATAGAGGCGAAGGCGCTCCGCAAGCTGCGCCACCCGAGCCGCAGCAAAAAGCTCAAGGATTTTTTGGAGTAGGAGGCTGCGAGAGGCTTTTGCCGGTCATGTAAAATATAGAGCAGCACATGGGGAAATAGCCGTGTGCTGCTCTTTTGTTGTATAAAGAAAACTCCAGGCTATGCCTGGAGTTTTCTTTATACAAAAAGGTGTTCGCACAGGTCAAGAGGTCGGTAGCCCCGCTGAAAATCCAGACGGAGAACGGCCTATTCAACGAGAATTTCGTAGTTTTTGCGGAGAACGAACACAACGCGTTTTATATCCTGACGCCACCCGTGCTGGAGAGAATCACGGCATTCTGCGAGGCGATGGACGGCGGCGTCTACCTTGCATTTGACGGCCCCGCGCTATACGTGACGTGCAGTCAGATGCGTAGCCCGTTCGACGCCTATGTGGACGTTCCCGTGGAGGAACAGCGCCGAAGAATAGAAAAAGACGCGGATATTCTGCGCCGCGCAAGGGAGATTCTGATTACAGCCGCCGCAGATGGACGCGCGTAGGACGCCGGCGCGCGGACGCGCATTTCAGTTGGCGCTGCGGCTTTTTTGCGGTTTCGTATTTTCGTCTGGGTTTCTTTGTTTTTACGAATTAGCATTTATTGCGCTTAAAGTTGATAAGCATTATACTTTTTTACATTGCGGAGGTGGCGGTTTGAGGCTGGACAAGTATCTGAAACTCTCGCGCCTTGTGAAGCGCAGGACTGTTGCGCAGGAGATGGCGGAGATCGGGGCGGTAAGGCTCAACGGACGGCAGTGCAAGCCGTCGGCGGAAGTGCGCGGCGGAGACACCGTAGAGGTCGCATACCCACGCCGCGTGCTGAGCGTCAGGGTTGAGAACGCGGACGAAACGGCGCTCAAACGCGGCGCCGCGGCATACACGGTTATAGAAGAAAAACAGGTCAGCCAGGACGAAAAGCCCTGGTGACCATTCAATAAAAGCTTTGGCGAAACACGGCCGGTTCCAGGCAGGGCGGAATCGCCGGACGAAGGAGGACGAGCGTTCGTTATGAAGGTAGCGGAACCGACGGTAGAAAGGCTGATACAGTACTACCGTCTGCTTATAATGATGAAGGAAGAGGGCCGCAAGGTCGTCTCTTCGCTCCAGATGGGTGAAATGCTCGGCATAAAGGCGAGCCAGGTCAGAAAAGACCTCTCGTACTTCGGCGAGATAGGCAAGCGCGGCGTCGGCTATCATGTAAACCGGCTCTGCGCTCATATAGAGAACATACTCGCGTCGCCGCGCGTCTGGCACGTGGCGCTCGCCGGAGTAGGAAACCTCGGCACCGCGCTTATGGGCCACGCCGCGTTCCAGAGCTACAAATTCAGCGTCGAGGCGCTTTTCGACGTAGACCCGGAGAAGGTCGGTAAAAAGCTGATGGGCGTCGACTGTTTTCACGTTGACGACATAGCGAAAGTAATGGAGGAGCGCAATATCGAGGTGCTCATCCTCGCCGTACCGGCGGCTGCGGCTCAGTCGTGCGTCGACAAAGCCTCCGCCTCTCCGACGCTCAAGGGCATACTGGCCTTTACTCCGGCGACCGTCGTAGTGCCGGACAGGATACTTTTCTACCGAGTGGACATATTTGTAGAGCTTGAAAAGCTGCTGTTCTTCCTCAAAGAGCGCGAAAAATAGCTTCATTTGAGGTAAAACGAATAGTCAGAACTGTCAATATCATGCTAAAATAGCCGGTGTTACGCGTATAGGCGAATCGAACAATTTGTAAGGAGGAGTTTTCTTTGGAGCAGCAGGGCGGATTAATGGGGATGATGTTACCCCTCGCGATGTTCGCGGCGATCTTCTATTTCATGATCATCAGGCCGCAGAAGAAGAAGCAGAAGGCGCATGACGAGATGCTCGCCAGCATCAGCAAGGGCGATACGGTCATCACGGCAGGCGGATTTTTCGGCAT
>DVKA01000251.1 GCA_018716365.1 Candidatus Caccocola faecipullorum | reverse complement strand
GTTTCTCCATGTTCTCTCAATTCCTTCCGTAAATATTTTGCTGAAGTTCTAAAAATAAAAAAGCAGGCCCCGCATCAAACTGCGAGCCCTGCTTCTACGACAAATACGCGAAGTGCGATTCCGAAGGTGCTGTGTTCAGAATCAAGCCGATTTCGCGCAGATCCCGTGAAGAGGACCCGCGCCGGTAAAGGAGAACCGCGTGACATGAATATCGTCAAGCCTTTTATGCATTTCTGTCATGTCCGTGCCTCCCCTTCCTTGCCGCTAACGACGCGGCGTAATCAAACGCGGAAAATTTTAGTTACAAAAATTCCAGTTGTCAAGTATGCGGCGCCTGAATGCGTATTTTGCGCGGTGGCCGCGTTTCTATGCGCGCTTCGGCGCGAAGGCGGCTACGGCCTCTTCTGTCGTCTCAAACCGGAACTCCGCCTCCGGCAGCAGGCGGCCTATCGCGGCGAAGCGCCCGCGTCCGAAGGCGGCCTGAGCCTTCATGTCGCTCGCAGTGTCGCCGAAAAAGACCGGCGAGGACGCGCCCATGCGTCCGCAGAGGATTTCGAGCCCCTCGGGCGACGGCTTATCTATGCCGTGGTCGCTGTGGATTATGAGTTCGTCGGGGAAGTCCTCCCAGCCGAGGCTCTTCTTCGCCAGCTCCCACTCGTAGGCGTTGCGTCCCGAATATATTGCAACGGGCAGGCCGAGCTCGTCCCAGCGGCGCGACAGCGCGGGCTTCTCCAGCTTGTAGAGGCCGCGCTCAGGGTCGCCGTAGAGCTCCGCGCACATCGCGCGGCTCTCGCTGCGCGGCACGAGGCCGCCGTATTTGCCGAGCACCCATCCGGCGAGCGGCGCGCGGAAGTCAGCGAGCTCCTCCGTAAGCCGCTCCGGCGACGGCAGTGCGCGCGAAAGTAATTTTTCGCCGCTTGCCGCGGCCATCGAGAGCAGCGTCCACGCGAGGTCGTAGTCGTCGTTGAAACTGCCGTGACGTTTCATCACCCACTCGTGCTCCGGGCCGTAGCCCGCGCAGTCCGCCGCGCCGCCGCAGAATTTCTCCCAGCCGTTCACGATGCAGAGCCTTATGACCTCGGGGAAAGACTTCGTCACGTCGAGAAGCACCCCGTCGATGTCGAAGATCAGCGCGTCGGCCTTGAATTCGTCTTTCATAGTTTATTCCTCCGTCGTCGTTTGCAAAAATGACAAACCCGTGATATTATAAGGCCCGTGATGAAAATCATCAAGCTAGCACTTTAACAGGGCAAAGCAGCGATTGAGGAGGATGGACGAAAATGAAGACGCTGTACAAAATTTCGGCTTCTGCAAAATTCACGGAGGAGCGCCGGCTCCACGTTTCCCGCCATCATCACACGCCGCGACATTGCGGGCCATGCGCCGCTGCTTCCCGCTAGGGACGCGCGGGCACAGCATGGCTGAAACTTTTCTTTTACGATAATTTCACAGTTTCTTAACATTTCCTGAAAACGCCGCCGCGCCGCGCGCTCTATACGCGCGCCGCAATTTTGCGGCGGGCCGCGCCGGAGCCGTCCGGCGCGCGAACGAAACGGGGAGAGATAAAATGACGGACTGCGGCGAAGCGCGCCGCCTCCGCCGCGCCATCTGTCATGCGCCGCGCTCTGCGCGCTTCGGACGCGCCGCGGCGCTCGGTGGGACGATATTCGGAAGCCATCGCTGCTTCACGAACTTGCGCGGAATTTAGGAGCCGCCGCCGGGCCTGCGGCGGGCGGCGAAAACGTAAAACTTTTGAAAAATCCAGGAAAGGTGATAGATATGTTCGGTAAAAAAATAATCCCATGCGTGAAGGTAATAAACGGAAAATCGGCAGAAGGCCCGGTATACTGCGGAAAGCGCGGCCCGAACGACCCAGTGGAGTGCGCGGCGGCCTATGCGCGCGCGGGCGCGGACGGCGTGATGTTCCTCGACGTTTCCGCGCGCGGCGAAGGCGTCGCGGAAGTCGTGCGGCGCGCCGCGGCGGAGCTGGACGTTCCTGTTGCGGCCGGATGCGCAGGCAGCCCGCGCGAACTGCGCGCGCTGCGCGAAGCCGGGGCCGGCGGCGTTGTGCTCGGCGACGCGGCGGTGCGTAACCCCGGCCTCGTGCGCGAGGCGGCGGAGATTTTCGGCCGCGGCGGCGTCACGGTCGCGATATGCGCGCAGCGGCGCGGCGAGGGCTATTGGGAAGTATGCACCGAAAGCGGCTCGCGCGCCGAGCGCATGGACGCATACGGCTGGGCGCTCGCGGCCGAGTGGCTCGGCGCGGGCGAGCTGCTGCTCGTGAGCATGGAGCGCGGCGGCCGCGTCAAGCCATGCGACGCGGATTTCGTGAAGCTCGTCGCCCCCGCCGTTGGAGTGCCGGTAGCCTCCGCCTGCGGAGCCGCGGACTGCCGTGAACTGTACGGACTTCTATCGTGCGGCATGGCCTCGTCGGTCGTATCCTCGACGCTCTTCCGCCGCAGCGAGACTTCGATACTTACGCTCAAACGCTTCCTCAGCACGATGGGGTTGAACGTGAGCGGTGCGGAAGAGCTGCTCTGCGGCGACGCGCCGGAGCTTAGGCTCTGCGCCGAGGCGTAAAAAACTAGACAGGCGATAAAACAGCGCGGGGTCACGAGAGTACGCCTCTCGGGCCCCGCGCGTCTTACGCCCGCTGCGAGCGGTTTTCAACCATATTCCTGAAAAAGTCGAAACAGAACGCCTGAAAGGCCAAGCACTTTTCATCAAGCTCACGCCCCCGGTGCGAGGCGATGAACAGCGTCCTGACACACTTCGGGCTGCGTATCCTCAGCAGAGCGAGCCCGTCCTGCGGCTCTATAAAAGCCGTGTACTCCGGCACCATGGTAAGGCAGCCGCCGCTGCCCAAGCCGCTGAAAAAGGCGTATGAGTCCTCCGTGCAGAAGGCGATCTCGGGCTCGAAGCCGGCCTTCCTACATCCGTTGACAAGGTTTTCGTGCAGGTTCTCGTGCGGCGGAAGACACTGGTAGGGATAGTCCTTCGTCTCCGCCAGCTCTATTTCTCCGCGCTGCGCAAGCTCGTGCTTTTTGTTGCAGGCCAGAAGCAGCGGCTCTTCTATAAGCTTTATCGACGTCATCCCGGACGCCGCCGCCTCCGGCGTCGCGTAGACGTGGAAGTCGCATTCGCGCACGTCCTGCGGGTCCGCCGAGTAGCTGCATTTTATCTCGACGCTTATATCGGGGCGGCGCGCGATAAATTCGTCCCTTATCCGCGGCGCGAGGAACGTCGCCGCTGTGAAGAGCACCGATATGTCGCGCCGCTTCGCGTTCTTTATCCGGCGGACGCTGCGCACGCTGTCGTCGAGGAGAAGGAGGATGTGGCTGACCTGATGATAGAAGGTTCTCCCCGCCTCGTTCAATATAAGCCCGCGCCCCACCCTGTCGAAGAGGCGCACGCCTAGCTCTTCTTCCAGGCCGCCGACGGCCTTGGAGAGCGCCGGCTGCGATACGCACAGCTCCTTCGCTGCAATCCTCATGTTCCTGCATCGCGCCACCGCGCAAAAATATTGGAGCTGTATCAGCTGCATCGGAAACACCCCGTTCGTCTTCGTATGAATTCATATCCGTCTATATTATAAAATTCGCCGGCGCCGTAACGGCGGCGAAACGTAGAAATTCCGCCTTTAATTTCCCATCGGCTGATTCCAATATTTTATCAATGGCCGCGTTTCATTCCCGATGATGAAGATTGGAGCACGGACGATAACCGCACGTTATTGATTGATGCGTTTAATAAATTATTGATATTCAACTTAAGTTGAATGCGGCCTTCGCCGCCGCTATAATCACGACAACAACAAGCGACGGCGTCGCTCAGGGAGGTAATGAAAATGGCGGCATTTGAAGAGCTTGCAATGGAAGTGTCGGCGGAAACGGCGAAGGAGCTTCGCGGGCTTATGTCCGAGCTCTGGGACTTGGCCTGCGGGCGGAACGGGCGCGGGCATCTTTCGATGTTCGCCGTACCCTGCGGGGAGAGCGAAGATGAGGCTCGGGCGAGACAGGCCTTCGTCGTCCCTCCGTTTATGGAGAAGCAGCCGAAGAATCGCGGCGAACGCAGAAGGTGCGAGCCACTTTCAATATTCGCAATACCCCGCTGCTAGAGCGAAGACAAAAAATAAAAGGCCGGGCGCCGCGCCGGAGAAGCGCGCGCGTTCGAAAGGCGAATTTCCGGGCCGCCGTCCTTCGCGGGCGCGCGGCCTTTTGTCTGCCTGCGCGCGAAAGGGTGCGCCTTTGTAATATAATTGTCGCGTGATATTTATGCGAGGGGGCGGGGAGGTTATGAAGAAACGCGCGTTTTACGCCGCGGCGGCTGCGGCTGCGCTTTTCTGTCTCGCGGCGCTTTTCGTCTCGCGTTCCGGCGTGGGCGCGGAGCCCGCCGTCTCGGAGAATTTCCGCCTCGGCACATATGTGCGTCTCTCGCTCTACGATTTCCGCGGTGCGGAGCGTGAGCTTGAAAAGGCCGACGAACTTATAAAATCCCTTGAAAACCTATTTTCAGTCAACATCCCAACTTCAGACGCCGTGCGGCTGAACGCGGCGGGCGGCGCATGGACGCGCATAGACGCGCGGACGGCGGAGCTGCTCGATATGTCGCTCGCGCTCGCTGAGCTGACGGGCGGCGCTTTCAGCCCCTCGCTCGGCGGCGTGACGGCTCTGTGGAGAATAGGCACGCCCGAGGCGCGCGTGCCATCGGACGGAGAGATAGCCGAAGCGCTGAAATATACGGACTATTCGAAGATAGAGCTGCGCGTCGAAAACGGCGCGCATTTCGCGCGCCTGCCGCGCGGCATGAGGCTCGACCTCGGAGCGGTAGCGAAGGGCTACATTGCGGGCGCGCTGAAATCACAGCTTGCGGCGGACGGCGTGAGCCGCGCGATAATCGACCTCGGCGGCAACCTCGACTTCGTGGGCGATTCGCCGCGCGGAGGGCCGTGGCGCGCCGGGCTTCAGCAGCCGGAGCGGCCGCGCGGCGAGTATTTCGGCATTATCGAGGCCGAGGATACGTCCGTCGTCACCTCCGGCCCCTACGAGCGATATTTTGAAAAGGACGGCGTGCGCTACCATCATATAATCGACCCCGCGACGGGCCGCCCCGCGCGCTCCGGCCTTGCGTCGGTCACAGTCGTGGACGCGGACTCCGCGCGCGCCGATGCGCTATGCACGGCGCTCTTCGTCATGGGCTCGCGCCGCGCGCCGGAATTCCTCAGGAAGCACAGCTATATAAAGGCCGTCCTTGTAACGGACGATAAAAAAGCAATAATCACCCCTTCTGTTGAAAAGATATTCCGCCTCACGGACGCGAGCCTTTCGCTCTTCGTCCTGGGAGAGGGCGAATGAAGCGGCTTGACCGCGCCGCGGCGCTGATTACGGCGGCGGGGCTGGCGCTCTGCGCCGCTACGGCCTTCGTATATAAAGACGCGCTCGATTCGCCGGATGTTGAAATCGTCGTGAACGGCGAGGTCGTCGAGCGCCTTCCGCTCTCCGGCGAACCGCGCGACATAACGGTGCGCGCGGGCGGCGGCTTCAACGTCGTGCGCGTCGGGGAGGGGCGCGCCGCCGTCGTCTCCGCGGACTGCCCGGACCGGACGTGCGTGAAGAACGGCGAAATTTCGCGCCCCGGCGAGGGGACCGTTTGCCTGCCGCACAGGGTCGTCGTCCGCGTGACGGGCGGCCGCGGCGGGGAAGTCGACGCGGTGAGCCGCTGATGAAGACGCGCCGCCTCGTCCTCACCGCTCTGCTGACGGCCTGCGCGCTCGCCGTGAATCTCGCCGAGAGCGCGCTTCCGATGCCAGCGCCCGGAATCAAGCTCGGCGCGGCGAACGTCTTCTCGCTCGCTGCGCTCGTCCTCATGGGCGCGCGCGAGGCCTTCGCCGTCACGCTTCTGCGTGTCTCGCTCGCGTGGCTTGCGACGGGAAACGTCTTCGCGCTATTCTGCGGCTTGGCGGGCGGCCTCGCCGCGACGGCCGTCATGGCGCTTATGTATAAGCGCTGGGGCGGCGCGCTCTCTCTGCCGTGGGTCAGCGTCGCGGGCGCGTGGGCTTTCAACATCGGACAGGTCGTCGTCGTCTCGTTCATAGTCGGAGACTGGCGCGTCGGCCTCTACATACTGCCGCTCTTCGCCGCCGGAAGCGCGGCGGGCTGGGCCGTCGGATGGCTCGCCGGTAGAATCTGCGCGCGGCTCGGATATAACGACAGACAGGAAAGGATTTGATAAAAAGATGAAAATCTCGATAGACCCGAAAATCCTCGAACACTTCCCCGGCGCGAAAATCGGCTGGCTGCGCGCGAACGTCGCAGGCGCGGGCGGCGCAGAGCACGTGCGCGCGCTCAAGGCGGGCCTCGAAGCGCGGCTGGGCGATATCGGAATCTCGGCGGACACTATGATGATGCACCCCGACGTGCGCCGCTGGCGCGAGGTCTACTCCGCGATGGGCGTCAAGCCGAGCAAATACCGCTCCTCGCTCGAAGCGCTGCTGCGCCGCATCTTCAAGGGCGACCTCTGGGAGGTCTCGCCCGTCGTGGATTGCTACGACTGCGTCTCGGCGCTCAACCTGCTGCCGATGGGCGCGCACGACATGGAAAAACTGCGCGGCGGCCTAACGCTGCGCTACGCGCGCGAGGGAGAGAAATTCTACCCGCTCGGCGCGGGAGACTCCGTCGTAGAATGCGCGGAACGCCACGTCGTCTACGCCGACGATGAAAAAGTCTGCTGCTGGCTCTGGAACTACCGCGACACGCGCGACGCGAGCGTGGGCGGCGGCACGAAAGAGGCGCTTTTCCTTATAGACTGCGCCTTCGAGACC
Source organism: Candidatus Caccocola faecipullorum (assembly GCA_018716365.1). Taxonomy (GTDB): domain Bacteria; phylum Synergistota; class Synergistia; order Synergistales; family Synergistaceae; genus Caccocola; species Caccocola faecipullorum. Next base: position 457 of record DVKA01000251.1, on the reverse strand, counting down.
GAGTGGCGCTCCGTCGAAGAGGGGCTTTCCGCGCTCGCCGGCGAGCTGTCCGCGATAGGCTGCACGGTGCGGAAAAGCGGCGTAGTCAGCGCAGCCGCGCCCGAGGCGGAGACGGAATAATGGCCAACACAGGCTGCTGCGGAATGGACTGCGACGGCTGCGAGGCGCGCCGCGCGACAGTCCGCCGCGACAACGAAGCGCTCGCCAAAATCGCCGCTCACCTCGAAAGCGCGGGACAGAGCTCCTTCATCCTGCCTTCGCGGCTGCGCTGTACCGGATGCCTCGCGCCCGGCGTCAAAAGCGTAAACTGCGCCGAATGCGCGATACGCGAGTGCGCGCTCGAAAACCAGATTCCGCACTGCGGCTTCTGCCCCGAGTTCCCCTGCGAGCTCGGCTCCGCCGTCTGGGAAGCCGTGCCGGAATACAAGCATAATCTGGAAGTTTTGAGAAGCAGGTA
>DVKA01000250.1 GCA_018716365.1 Candidatus Caccocola faecipullorum | reverse complement strand
CTCTCGCGCGCCGTGCTCGCCTCGACGCTGCTCTTCGCCTGCGGCGCGGCCTTCTGCGCGGGGCTCGTGCTGCCCGCCGTGATGAAATTTTCGGGCGGCTTCGCGCACGACGCGCTCGAAGCGAGCATCGGCCTTGCGAACTTCGCAAGCCTCGCGGGCTGGCTCACGCTCGCCTTCGGCCTCATGTTCCAGACGCCGGTCATAGCCCTGCTCGCGGTGCGCTTCGGCGTCGTATCGGCTGAAAGTCTCGGGCGAAAACGCCCCTACGTGATGACGCTGATACTCGTCGCCGCAGGCATACTGACGCCGCCCGACGTGATAAGCCAGCTCGTCATGGCCGTGCCTACGTGGCTGCTCTTCGAGCTCGGACTTTTCGCGGCGAGGCGGATTGAACGGAAAAACGCGGAAAGCGCGGAGATTGCGGAAAACTCTCTTACGATTGAGACGAAAGGCGGGTTCTAACGATGGAAGAAAATTTTAACTTCAAAAGTTTTGCGGCCTGTTTCCTCGCGCTGGTCGCCGCGGCGATGATTTTCGCGGGCGCGGCGAACGCGGCGGACGAGCCGATAGTCCTGCGCACGATGGGAAGTCTGTTCTTCGGCGGCACCGTGACGAAGCTCGATAACGGCGAGACCTTCCACGGCGACCACGGCTATGCGCAGTATTTCATTCCGATGGAATCGCGCGACTATCCGCTCATAATGTGGCACGGCATCGGGCAGTCCGGGCGCGGCTTCGAATCGACGCCCGACGGGCGCGAAGGCTTCATGGCGATAATGCCGCGGCGCGGCTGGGCGGCGTACATCATAGACCAGCCGAGGCGCGGGCGAGCGGGGCGCACGCTCGAAACGGCGGCGAAGCACACCAGCCCGACGACGATGCTCGAAAGCGCCGCGTGGGACGCCTTCCGCAACGGCGTGTGGGACGCGGCGGGCGGCAAAGCGCCGTACTTCTTCGACGGCGTGCAGTTCCCGCGCACGCCCGAGGCTGTCGAACAGTTCTTCCGCCAGCAGACGCCCGACACAGGCATGGAGCCGCGCACCGACGAATATTACCGCTTCATGGGGCGCACTATGGGCGAGCTGCTGAAGCAGACGGGGCCGGCTGTTCTCATGACGCACTCGAACAGCGGCAAATACGGCTGGTTCACTGCGATAGAATCGCCTGACGGCGCGCTGAAGGCGATAATCGCCTTCGAGCCAGGGCACTTCGTAATGCCCGAGGGCGAGGAAGTGCCTGAGATAGCCGCGGGCTGCGATGCCGCGAAGCCGAACACCGTCCCAATCCGCGTGTCCGAGGCCGATTTCATGAAGCTGACGAAGATTCCCATACTCATCATCTACGGCGACAACATAGCCTCCGAACCCAGCCCGATATACAACGTCAACGTCTGGCGCATATCTCTGACGCGCTCGCGCAACTTCGCCGAAGCCGTCAACAAACGCGGCGGCGACGCGCGAGTGCTCCATCTGCCCGAAATAGGGATAAAGGGCAACACGCACGCACCATTCGCAGATTTGAACAATCTAGAAATCGCGGACATAGTTGAGAAATTCCTCGCCGAAAAGAAGCTCGACGGACGCGCGCACCCGCACACGGGCCCCGCGCCGAAAAATCTGACGGAGTACACGATTCCGCTAGCCGCGGAATAATCCTGCTCATGCCCGCAGGGCATGGCGAAGCGATATAAGAGAAGTATTAGACGCGAAGGCTCAGAGATTTTATATTGTAAGCGCGCCGGGGAGGGAGCTCCCGCCGCGCACGAAGCGGAGCGGCGCGCTTACGACTTCACCGAAAGGGCGTAGAAAATGACTATCGACAAAATGAGCGGAATCTGCGGAATAAGCGCGGCGACGCTCGAACATTACAGAGAGCTCGGCCTGCTGCCCGACGCGGGCGAGGACGAGACGCTGCGCCGCCTCGGCGGCATAAGCTCGTTCGCAAAGGCGGGGCTCACGCCCGAGAGGCTCGCGGAGAACCCGGTGCTTCTCGACGAAAGCGCGGCAACGCTCGACGAGCGCGTAAGGATTATGAAAAAGGAGCGCTTCCGCCTGCTCGACGAGCTGCACGCAAAGCAGCAGGCGCTCGACTGCCTCGACTGTATAATAAGGAAAATCAAAAGCGGCGGCTGCGTCTGCCGCTGAAGCAAAGGAGAGGCTTTTAGATGAAAATGAAGAGATTTATCCTGACGTTTGCCGCAATCGCGGCGATCTGCGCGGCTTCCGCGGCGGGAGCGGACGAAGCGAGACACTTCCCCGCGCCCTCGACTGTCAGCCCCGAGATGGCGGCGGCTGTGAGCAAGAAGGCGGGCGAGCTCTGGTACAGCGAGCCGAAGAGCGTCGAAGAATGGAACAAAATAACTGGCGGCTACACCGAATGGGCCGCGCCGCACGCCGTCGAAACTGCGAAGCAGCTCGGCGTGACGATAACGGAGGAAAAAATCTCTGGCGTCACGGTGCGCACCCTGACGCCGAAAACGATAGACGAGGACAAGAAAGATAAAATAATCTACTACATCCACGGCGGCGGCTACGTCTTCGGCGACGGCGTCGCTGGCACGCTCGAAGGCACGCTGATGGCGGCGTTCAACAATTACAGGGTCGTCGCGGTCGATTACCGTCTCGCGCCGCAGCATCCGTACCCCGCCGCAATCGACGACGCCTTCGCGGTCTACAGGGAGCTCGTCAAAAAATACGGCGCGCAGAACATCGCGGTGCTCGGCACCTCGACAGGCGGCGCGATGACGCTGATACTCGCGCTCCAGTGCATAGAGGGCGGCGTCCCAGTCCCGGGCGCGCTCATATCGGGCACGCCGTGGAGCGAGATGGACAAGATAGGCGACAGCTACGTGACGAACGAAGGCGTTGACAACATCCTCGGCACTTACGACCATCTGATAAAGGCCTCCGCCGAGGTCTATGCGGACGGCGCGGACCTCAAAGACCCGCTCATCTCGCCCATCTACGCGAAGGCCGAAGAGCTCGCGCAGTTCCCGCCGACGCTGCTCGTCACCGGCACGCGCGACCTCTTCCTCAGCAACACAGCCCGTATGCACAAGCTGCTGCTGATGAACGGGGCCGAGGCGGAGCTGCTGGTCTACGAGGCGCTCTCGCACGCGCAGTACTACCTGGTCCCCGACGCACCGGAGACGGCGGACCACCACAAGCTGATGGATATGTTCCTCGACGAACATTTTCTGAAAAATAACTGAAACGCAGCGCGGCCCGGAAGAAACGGGCCGCGCGCTTCAAATCAACGGGGAGGCGTTAAAAAATGACGATAGGCGAAGCTTCTGAAAAGACCGGACTGAGCGCGGACACATTGAGATACTACGAAAGGATCGGCCTAATACCGCCCGTTCCGAGAAGGGAGAACGGCCTGCGCGACTACGGCGCGGAGACGATAAAGCTCGTCGCGCTCATACAGAAATTCAAAGAGGCCGGAATGCCGCTTGAAACGATACAGGCCTACCTGCGGCTCGCCATGCTCGGCAGCTCCACGCGCGAAGAGCGCCGCGAGCTCCTCCTCGAAACGCGCGAAAATATAATGAAGAAGATAGACGGCCTGCTCGCCTGCCTGCGCCGCGCCGACGACCAGCTGGCGCACTACGAGAGCACCGTGACCCCCGAGACTGAGCTGGTCGTGAGCGGCTGGGCCGCGCGGGAGACGCGGACAGGCGCGGCGGCGTAGCGAAGTCTCCGCTGCTTCCGCCCAAGCATTCCTCGTTGCCAATGCAGTCTTCCGCACCTGCGCAGCGTTACAGCGGCGCATATATTTATAAAGATTAAACTTTTTTAGAAATACAGTTTTCTCGTCATGCCGGGCTTGACCCGGCATCCAGCGGCGTTAAATACCGTAACGCGACGGAATTTGAAACCACTAGATTCCGCGTCCACCGGCGAAAATGCCGCCGGCAGGGTCTGCCCCGCTTCATCGGGCGTTAGCAACGCACTAAAAAAATTTAAAATGTTCGCTGGCGCAAACAGCGCATTGCGTCAAGCGCGGAATGACGATTAACAGACGTTTTCTTAAACAGTTGAATGGGCATATATTCCCAGGCCAACGTATCAATTTCCCCTCACGCTGAGACGATTTAGTCCTGCATATCCCGCCGCGGCTGTGAGACGATTAGTCTGTTATGAAGCCAAACGAGAGCTGTCCGGCTCCGCTTGACCTCAACCGCGCTCCAGGAGATATAAAGTAACCGCCGGAGCCCGCACGAAAGGAGAGAGAGGCATGGAAAAAGAAATCATATATTTCTGCCGCCATTTCTGGATCGTCTTCTGCGGCGTCGCGCCCTTCTGGGCGGCGGGAATCGCGGGCGGCTCCGTCGTTTCCGTATTCGCAAAGGAAAAGCTCAACGCGCTCTTCGCGCGCATATCGCGCGGGCGCTTCTCGATACTCGCGGCGAGTGTGATAGGCGTCGCCTCGCCGCTCTGCATGTACGGCACGGTGCCGCTCGCGGCCTCGTTCTCGGAAAAAGGAATGGACGACGGCGTGCTCGCCGCGTTTATGATGAGCTCCGTGCTGCTCAACCCGCAGCTGATGATTTACACCGCGGCGCTCGGCGCGGAGGCGCTCGCAGCGCGCACGGCGGCGGCCTTCCTATGCGGCGCGGCGGCGGGATTTCTCGTCCGGCGCTTCTTCCGGCGCGGTTTCTTCAATTTCGACGGCTTCGCGCGCGCGGAGAACCGCGACACAGATCCGAACCTCGCCGCGCGCCTGCTGAAAAACATAGGCCGAAACATCCGCGCCACGGCCCCGGGCTTCCTCGGCGGCGTCGCGCTGACCGCCGCGCTCATGCGCCTCGTCCCGTCGCGCGCGATAGCGGGAGCTTTCGGAGAAAGCGGCTTCGGCATAGCCGCCGCGGCGCTCGCGGGCGTGCCGCTCTACTTCTGCGGCGGCGGCACGATACCGCTGCTCGCCGAATGGATGGGCCGCGGCATGGGCCTAGGCCCCGCCGTCGCCTTCATGCTCTCCGGCCCCGCGACGAAGCTGACGAACCTCGGCGCGCTGAAGACGGTCATCGGCGCGCGCAGCTTCGCGCTCTACATAGCCTTCTCTCTGACATTCGCCGTCGCGGCAGGATACGCCGCGGCCTTTCTCCAATAGTTCCGTTCTTCCCTCAAAGAGTCCTGCCGCTGGCAACAGCGGCGGGGCTTTTAATATTCGCCACACCGGCGCCGGTTATATCGCCTGATTATGCTGATTATCTGATTATCAGATACGATTAGATTATCAGATATATATCAGCAAAACCGGCGGCGCGAGGTGCCTTTCCCAGCGCCGCCGGTTTTCTGTCGTTTTGATTTTATGATTTCGCGCGCCGCTATGCTTCGCCCATCATCGCACGGACGCAGTTGGCGCGGTCGCCGAAATCTTTTTTACCCATGCCGTAGCCGGTTTTTTCTAGGCGCATGAGCGGCATCGGGCCGAAGTCCGTTACGAAGCGCTTCAGCAGCGCAGCGCCGGTCGGAGTGCAGAGTTCGCCGCGCACCTCGCCGCCGTATACCGGCATGCCTTCGAGGATGCGCGCCGTCGCGGGCGCTGGGACCGGCAGAACGCCGTGGGCGCAGCGCACGGTGCCGCTTCCGACGTGTACGGGCGAGGCTGCCACGCGCACGGGCGAGAGTTCGTGCATGAGCAGCGATACCGCCGCTACGTCGGCGACGGCGTCCATCGCGCCAACCTCGTGGAAATGTATCTCCGTCACCGGCACGCCGTGGACTGCACTCTCGGCCTCGGCGATTATCTTGTAGACGGCGAGCGCGTCGGCTTTCGCCTCTTCGGGCATGTCGAGGCCGGCGAATATCGATTCGATGTCCGACATGCCTGCGTGATGGTGATGCCCGCCGCAGGCGTGTCCGTGCGTATGTCCATGCTCGTGTGCGTGCTCATGGAAAACATCGTGAATATGCTCTTCGCAGCGCGCCTGTTCTTCTGCCTCTTGGTCATGTCCATATTCTCCGCAGAAAACGGGCTTATGCGTCTGCTCGTGTGCATATTCATGCTCGTGGCTGTGCTCGTTAGCTTCGTTGCGAATATGCTCTTCGCGGCAAATTTGCCCGGCGTCGCGGCAATGTTCGTCTTTGACGCAGGAATTGTGCTCGTGTATGTGCGCATCATTGTGTGCATGTCCATGATGGTGTCCGTGCTCTTCCGCGCACTCTTCTTCGCCGTTGACCAAAACTTCCATGCGCGTGCCTTTTATGCCGCATTTGACGCAGGGGAGGGCGCGGTATTCTACGCCGGGGATTCCGAGCGCGTTGAGACGCCCGACGAATTTTTCAGGTTCCGGCAGGAGTTCCAGCAGCGCCGCCGTGAGCATGTCGCCGGCGGCGCCCATTCCGCAGTCTATGTATAAGGCTTTCATCCTATTTCACCCCTATGTGGTTGATCATGCTGGCGAGGTAGCCCGCGCCGAAGCCGTTGTCGATGTTGACGACGGAGACGCCGCTCGCGCAGGAGTTGAGCATCGAAAGCAGCGCCGAGAGGCCGCCGAACGACGCGCCGTAGCCTACGCTGGTCGGGACGGCTATGACGGGGCAGTCGGCGAGGCCGCCTATGACGCTTGCAAGAGCGCCCTCCATGCCGGCTATCGCGACTATCGCGCTTGCGCCCATTATGTCGTCGGTGTGCGCAAGCAGGCGGTGCAGCCCCGCGACGCCGACGTCGTAGAGGCGCGTGACTTTGTTGCCGAGCGCTTCGGCTGTGAGCGCCGCCTCTTCCGCTACCGGCATATCGCTCGTTCCGCCGGTCGCTACGACTATCGTGCCGCGTCCGTCCGGCTCGGGCATTTCGCCCGCTATGCCGACGCGCCCGACTTCATGGTAGGCGAGCGGGATGGAGAGCGCGACCTCGCGCGCCGCCGCCGCGTCCATGCGCGTAATGAGCACCGTTTTCTGTCCGCCGTCGAGCATCGTTTTGGCTATTTCGGCGATTTGCTCCGGGCGCTTGCCAGCGCCGTAGATAACCTCCGCTATCCCCTGGCGCAGCGCGCGGTGGCTGTCTATCTTCGCAAATCCGAGGTCGCGGAACGGCTCGGCGCGCAGCTCTTCCATTACTTCGTCGACGGTCGCGGCCCCTGCCGCGAGGCGGACGAGGAGCTCCCTTATATTTTTCTTGTCCATTTTTTATCTGCCCTCCATGTCGAGAAGCACGGTGTCGAAGTACGGCGCGAGCGCCGATTTTATCTCAAAATGGCGCGCCGCGGCGCCCATTATCTGCGATTCGGGAAGCTGCACGCGCGCCGCGCCGTGGAATAGACGCACGCGCAGGTCCGTAAAGCCGAGCGCGGCGAGCGCCGCCTCCGCCCCTTCCACGCGCCGAAGCATATCCGCGTCGATCTGCGTCCCGGCCGGAACGCGCGTCGCAAGGCAGGCATAGGCGGGTTTGTCCCACGTGAAGAGCCCCGCTTCGGCGGAGAGCCGGCGTATCTCGGCCTTCGTGAGGCCGCATTCGCGCAGCGGCGAGCGCACGCGCATCTCGCGCAGCGCCTTCATGCCGGGGCGGTCGCCCTCGTCGTCGGAGGCGTTCGTGCCGTCCATTATCAGGCTGAATCCGTCGCGCTCCGCCTCGCGCGCAATCGCGCCGAAAATGCGTTTCTTGCATAAATAGCAGCGCTCGGGCGGGTTCGCGGCGATTTCCGCACATTCGAGGACGGAGAGCTGAATCACCGTCATCGGAGCGGAAAGCCGCTCCGCGAGCCGCCGCGCGTCGTCGAGCTCAAACTGCGGCTGGAATTCGCTCTTTACGTAATAGGCGCGGAAATCAGCGCCGCAGCGCGAAGCCGCGTACAACAGGTACGCGGAATCCACGCCGCCTGAGAAGGCGAGAGCGGCGCGCTGGTTTTCCGCGAAAAATTTTTCAAGGCCTCCGACAGCTGACGCCGACAAAAAGCGCATTGCAACACCTCCGCGCGGACCGCCGGCCCGCGGATATAACGCCTTCGTGGCGCTGAAATTCTTCGTCAAGGGATTGCGGCGAGCGCCGCGAAAAAGCCGCTTCTGCGGCGGCGGCCCGTCCGGCGGGCCGCGGGCCGGAGCCCGCGCCTTCCGCGAATTCCCTTCGCGCGGAAAGCCGCCTTCAGCATAACTGCGTGAGCGGACTCCAAGTCAACGATTTATTTTAATATGAGCGGGGGAAATTTTCTATATCCGCACATAAGAACGGGGCCGCCTCCAGTTTGCATGGAGACGGCCCCTGTAATCCATCAGGCGCGTGCGGCGCTATTTCTTCCCAGCCAGATACTTCGCCCAGTCGGCGTTGAACTGGTCGATGCCCTTCGTCGTGAGCGGGTGGTTGAAGAGCATCTTCAAAACTTTAAACGGCACAGTCGCGTAGTCGGCTCCGGCCTTAGCGCATTCAAGGACGTGCGCGGGATGGCGCAGGCTTGCTGCGATGACCTTCGTCTCAATCCCGTAAGTGTCGAAAATGTCGACGACGTCGTACACGAGCTTCAGGCCGTCCTCGCCGATGTCGTCGAGGCGTCCGACGAACGGGCTGACGTAGGTCGCGCCGGCCGCGGCGGCGAGTATCGCCTGATTCGGGGAGAAGACGAGCGTGACGTTGGTCTTGATGCCGAGCGCCGAAAGTTCTTTCACCGCGCCGAGGCCGTCGGGACAGAGCGGGACCTTGACGACGACATGCGGGTGGATCTTGGCGATTACCTTCGCCTCTTCGATGAGCTTCGCCTTTTCAAGCGAGACCGCCTCGGCGCTTACGGGGCCGTTCACAACCTCGGCTATCTCGCGCACGCGGGTGTGGAAGTCGATGTTCCCCTCTTTCGAGACGAGCGTCGGGTTCGTCGTCACTCCGGCGACGACGCCCCACGAGCAGGCTTCTTTGATTTCGTCGAGGTTGGCTGTGTCGAGGAAAAATTTCATAAGTTATCTCCCTTTCGGATAATGTGTATTTTTTAACGCGGGCGCTCCGCGTTATGTTCTTCGCACGCCGCCGCGCGGCCTTCGGCTTCGCGCTCGCGCCGGTCCATCTCCGCGACTTCGCGGCTCAGCGTGAAGCTGAGGACGACGCGCAGGAGCACGATGACGGTGAGGACGATTACGCCCTGCAGGTCGGGGTTGCTTATCGTCCCGATTATGTCCGCCGCCATCAGGAACTGAAGGCCGAGCATGAGCGTCTCTTCGAGCGAGAGGCGCAGATGCAGCCATTCGTTTTTTGCGGCGCGGCGGCGCGAGAGCGCGAGGCGCAGGCCGCGCGCGATCGCCGCGGCGACGCCGCAGAGTATGATGATTATGCTGATGAATTCTATCGCCGCGCAGGCGTATTCTGCGAAGAGGTGGAGCGTGTGCGGCGCGGAGCTGAGGATTTCCATGACGGCGCTATTTCGTCAGCAGGCCGCAGACGAGGACGAAATATTCGGGCGTTTTGCCCTCCGTCACCCATTTTATAGGCGTGGCGAGAAGTTTCTCCGCCGTCTCGCCAACGTTGCCGCCGAGCGCCTCTATCGAATAGCGCATGAGCTCCGGGCTGCGGCATGGCGAGCCGGATTTCTTCGCGCATTCGGCGCAGAGGTCGCAGCTTCCAGCCGAGAGGCCGAGGCTGCCGGGATGTTCTTTTTCAAGCCCGAGCGCGCGCTCCATAAGCTTCCGCTTCTCCGCGGAGAGGGCGGCGCGTATCTCTTTGTTCGTCTCCGGCGCGTTGTAGTCGCTGCCTGCGAACTCGGGCGCAAGCTCAAGCTTCGTGCCGAAAATCCAGAATTCGCCGTATTTTCCCCACAGGCTGAGCGGATCGAAATCATAGGGCGGGCAGGACCATTTCGACGAATAGTTAGGGCACGCTCTGCAGCATTCGAGGAAGCGCGGGACATCCACGTAATCCCTCACGTAATCTTTCACGGCGATTTTATTTTCGAGCGGTACGGCGGAATATTTCAGCACGGCGTCATCCTCCCCTTCGAGCCGAGGCGTTTTTTACATTGTACTCAAGCGCGCGAAACTTCAACGCGCAACGCGGGCATTAGCTCTACCTGTTATAACATCTCTTACAGGCGCGCACAAGAATACATGCCCCTTTTCTTGCGGAAACCACACATAAAGGAGTATTAAGCGTGCTCTGCCGTTTGACCGATACCGCGCCACGGGCAATATAATACCTGTTTTGTCTTATATTTCAAGCCCCGACCAGGAGACTATGCTCCGCGCGGGATTTATCGAAACTCAGAACGGATTATGGCTGAAGGTGCTAACCGAGGCCGAATATAAGGAAGTCGCCGCGGATTTCATGAAGCGCGCCGCTGCTGCACGTTCAGACAAAAAATAAGACGCCGCAGCGGCGTCTTATTTTTTGTCTCATTGTACGGCCTTTCGCTATATCGCGTAGGCTTCCGGGGCTTCCTGCGGTTCTTTGCCTATGTCGACGAGGTTTTCCTTCGCGAACTTGTTCGGAAGGAAGTCTTTTGCAACCTGCGGGAAGAGGATGTAGGTGATTACGTCTTCCGGCTGCGTGCACCATACGCCGATTTCTTTCTTCGCCTGCTCGATTTCCGGCGCTATCTTTTCGCCGGGGCGGCAGGTTATCGGCTGCTCGTCGCCGAGGACGATTTTCTGTATCTCGGGGTCGACGGGCGCGGGGGTCTTTCCGTAGTAGCCGCGGAAGTACTGGCGCACTTCGTTCGGTATCATCTTCCAGCGCTTGCCGGAGATTACGTTCATCGCCGCCTGCGTTCCGACTATCTGGCTGGTCGGCGTGACGAGCGGCGGGTAGCCCATCTCCTTGCGGACGCGCGGCACTTCTTCGAGCACTTCGTTGAACTTTTCAAGGCATCCGCCCTCTTTGAGCTGGCTCTGGAGGTTGGAGTACATTCCGCCCGGTATCTGGTAGAGCAGGATGTTGACGTCGACGCCGCTGATGCCCATTATCAGGTCTTTGTATTTCTCGCGCAGCTTCTGGTAGTGTTTAGCCACTGGGAGGAGCTTTTCAAGGGAGAGCCCCGTGTCGAGCGGGCCGCCAGCAAGCGCGGCGACCATCGTTTCGGTGGCGGGCTGGCTCGTGCCCATCGCAAAGGGCGATATGGCGCAGTCCACGACGTCCGCTCCGGCTTCGAGAGCCGCCATGTAGGTCATGGCGGCCATGCCGCTCGTGTAGTGGCTGTGTATCTGGACGGGGAGGTCTACCTTTTTCTTTATCGCCTTGACGAGCGCGGCGACGGAGACGGGCGAGAGAAGTCCCGCCATGTCCTTGATGCATATGGAGTCGGCTCCCATATCCGCCATGTCTTTCGCCTGTTTAGCGAAGAGTTCGAGCGTGTGGACGGGCGATACTGTGTAGGAGATCGTCATCTGGAGCTCGCCGCCCTCTTTTTTGACGGTTTCGGCGGCTATCGACATATTGCGCAGGTCGTTGAGCGCGTCGAATACGCGGATGATGTCTATCCCGTTGCCGATGGCGCGCTTGACGAATTCGCGCACTACTTCGTCGGAGTAATGGCGGTAGCCGACGAGGTTCTGTCCGCGAAGGAGCATCTGGGTTTTCGTTTTCTTAAGGCGCTTCTTTAACTGGCGGAGCCTCTCCCACGGGTCTTCGTTAAGGAAACGCATCGCGGCGTCGAACGTAGCGCCGCCCCAGCATTCTATGGAGTGGTAGCCGACTTCATCCACGGCTTCGCATATCGGAAGCATATCTTCCGTGCGGAGGCGCGTCGCCATTATCGACTGGTGCGCGTCGCGGAACGCGGTTTCGGTTATGCCGACTCGAGCTTTTTTCTTCGCTTCGGCGGGCTTTTTTTCTTCTGTAACGGAAATTGACGGGGCTGCGGCAGCGGCTGCCTGCTCCGCTTTCACGGCCTCGGCGGTCGTTATTTTCGTGGCTATCACGTTTCCGTTGGCGTCTTTAATTTCCTGCTTAACCACTGTTTCTGACATGGATGACCTACCCTTCCCTATTGATTTCCAATCCGGCCGGCCGCGGCCGGCGCGAAGCGGCGACGTCCCCTCGGGCGCCGCTCCGGCGTTTTGCGCCGCGGTCATAAGGTTACTGTATATTACTTCGTCATGACGGTTTTATTCAAGCCCCAATGTTGTTTTTTTTCATCAATTACTTACAATTTTGCGCACATTGCGCCTGCCGCAGATACATATAGATTTTATAAAGCGTGAAAGACATACTAAAAGGGAGCCCCGTCTCCGGGGCTCCCCTGATGTTTCGTCCGTTTATGAAGGCTGGGTTAGTCGTCCATCTTCATTTCGGCCATGTGCTTGTAGAAGCGCCATCTATCCTTTATGGCTTTCTTCTCTTCGTCGAGAAGGAGGGCGGCTTCTTCCTTGTTCATGGTCTTGAGGCTCTTGTATCGGACTTCGTTGTAGATGTAGTCCTCAAGCGGCAGCGTCGGCTCTTTGCTGTCGATGATGAGCGGGTTCTTGCCTTCTTTGGCGAGGTCCGGGTTGTAGCGCATGAGCATCCAGTGGCCGGATTCTACCGCGCGTTTCTGCTGGTCGAGGCCGCTTACCATGTCTATGCCGTGCGCTATGCAGTGGCAGTAGGCGATGATTATCGACGGGCCGTTGTAGGCTTCGGCTTCCTTGAATACCTTGACGGTGTGCGCGTCGTTGGCTCCGATGGCAACCTTGCCGACGTAGACGTCGCCGTAGCTCATGGCCATCATGGCGAGGTCTTTCTTACCCATTTTCTTACCGGCGGCGGCGAATTTCGCTACCGCTCCGCGCGGGGTCGACTTGGAAGCCTGTCCGCCTGTGTTGGAGTAGACTTCGGTGTCGAGGACGAGGATGTTGACGTTGCGGCCCGAGGCGATGACGTGGTCGAGTCCGCCGTAGCCGATGTCGTAGGCCCAGCCGTCTCCGCCTATGCTCCAGACGGATTTCTTGGCGAGGTTGTCGATGACGGATTCGAGCTCTTCGGCCTCTTCGGTGCCCATGTAGTGGAGCTGCGCCTTGACTTCGTCGATCTTCTCTTCGACGGCCTTTATCTCGGTTTCGTTGGTCTGCGGCGCTTCGAGTATAGCCTTGACGGCTTCTTCGCCGAGTTCGGGCTCCATCTTCTTGAGGAGTTCGGCGGCGTATTCGGCGTGCTTGTCTATCGCAAGGCGGAAGCCGAGGCCGAATTCAGCCGCGTCCTCAAAGAGCGAGTTGCTCCACGCGGGGCCTCTGCCTTCGTCGTTGACGCACCACGGGGTGGTCGGGAGGTTGCCTCCGTAGATGGAGGAGCAGCCGGTGGCGTTCGCTATTATCGCCCTGTCGCCGAAGAG
>DVKA01000249.1 GCA_018716365.1 Candidatus Caccocola faecipullorum | reverse complement strand
AGGGCGGCATCCTCGCCACCTCCAACCTGCTGCCGAAGCTCTGGGCCGACCTCTTCGACCTCATTCAGGCCGGAGAGCTCAAGAAGGCTTCAGAAATCGTCATCAAGGTCACCCCGGTGCTCCGCCTGATATTCGCGGAGTCCAACCCCGGACCGCTCAAGGAAGCCATGAAGATGATCGGAATCGACTGCGGCGACGCGCTTCTCCCGCTCGAAAAGCCCGGCAAGCACATCGTCGACGCCCTTGAAGTCGAGCTGAAGAAACTCCTCGACTGGTACAAATAAGTCTTAGCGCCTCCTTTCCACACAAAGGAGTCTCCTAACCCGAAATCCGGCGGCCCTCAAAGCCGCCGGATTTCCCATCTTCAGCCGCGCCGCAGCGGAAAGATTTTGCCGTAAAGCCGCCGGCTATGAAGTATACTCGATTAACTCAACAACAAAACTATCTATGTCGTCCTCGCAATCTTCTGGCGAGGACCTCCAGCAATAAACGTTAGATATTGCTGCATATTCTCTTAGTGGCGGAGACGCCAGCCAGAAGATTGCTGGCGTGACATAGTTTTTATGAGAAATTAAACAAGTATAACTTTAACGATAAACTAATAAATGTGGTATAAAATACAGTAAAGTTTATCAAGGTAAAGGAGCGCCGGTACAATAATGAAAGAGCGTCCTTTGGTTGCAAAGCTGGTGTCGGACATACGCCTCCCGCGCATGTTCAAGGTACGGCAGAAGTTCAGCCGCGAACATATAAATAAAGAAGAAATCCCGGACATAATCTTCAAGCTGCTGAGCGAGGAAAAGTTTGCAAGCCGCATAAAACCCGGCATGAGCATCGCGATAACGGCCGGGTCGCGCGGCATCGCGAACGTCGCGCTGATTACGAAAAGCATAGCCGATTTTGTAAAATCCCGCGGCGCGTCGCCGTTCGTAGTCCCAGCGATGGGAAGCCACGGCGGCGCGACGGCCGAAGGACAGCGAGAGATACTCACAGGCTACGGCATAACCGAGGAATATATAGGCTGCCCGATAGTCTCGTCCATGGAGGTAGTAAAAATAGGCGTAAACGACGAGGGCGGCGACGTTTTCATAGACAAACACGCAGCGGAGGCCGGCGGCATAATCGTAAGCTGCCGCATAAAGCCGCACACCTCCTTCCGCGGGCCGTACGAAAGCGGCATTATGAAGATGATGGCGATAGGACTGGGCAAGCAGCACGGCGCGGAAGTCTGCCACTCGCAAGGCTACCGCAACATGGCGAAGAACATCCCGTTCTTCGGACGGTGCATTTTGAAGAACGCGCCCGTACTCTTCGCCGTGCCCGTCATAGAGAACGCCTTTGACGAAACCCACGGCATTTACGCCGTAGCGGCGGAAGATGTAGAAACGGAAGAGCCGAAGCTCCTGAAAGAGGCTTTCTCGCTCATGCCGCGGATTCTCGTCGATTCTTGCGACGTGCTCGTCGTAGACCAGATTGGGAAAAATTTCAGCGGTACGGGGATGGACCCGAACGTGACGGGGACTTTCATTTCTCCATACGTCACAGGCGGCATAAAATCGCAGCGCGTAGTCGTACTCGACCTGAGCGAAGAGTCGCACGGCAACGCGATAGGCATAGGCTGCGCCACGGTGACGACGAAGAGGCTCTCCGCCAAGATAGATTATTCAAAAATGTACCCTAACGTAATCACCAGCACGACCATCGAAGAGGCGCGCGTGCCGATGACGATGGAGAGCGACGAGGACGCGATACGGCTCGCCGTCAAAACCTGCTCCGAAATCGACAAGGCCAACCCGCGCATCGTGCGCATCCCGAACAGCCTTCACATAGAGCATATCATGCTCTCCGAGGCGTACCTCGAAGAGGCCCGCGCAAACGACAGGCTCGAAATAGAATCCGCACCGGAATATATGAAATTCAACGAAGAAGGCGACCTTTTCTAAAAGCGCAGGTCCTCGCCTGCGGACGTAACAATCGAAAGCGGCCGGCGGCCTGCCTGCCGCTTTCATAATATGAGGGCTGTGCGTCCGTTTCCGGCGCAGCTCTGCGCAAGCGGCGCAGTTCCGGCAAATACATAGAAATGAAGAAGAAAGAGCGCCTGCCATCAGGCTATGAAGTGATAATTACAGCCTTTTCGCCAAACAATGGCGAAAATCCCTCCTGCATGAGTCTCCGGCCCTTTCCTTTACACCTTCGCCCTTATCGCCTTCGAGTATTTCTTCCACCATCCAGTCCGGTGATAAATCCAGTCGAGCGCGAACATCAAAAACCAGCTTGAAGCGTAGAGGTACCAGATGCCAGAGGGCGTCGGCCATATCGCCAGAAACGGGCTTATTGCGGCGATTCGGTAGGCGAACTGCGTTATGACGGAGACTACGAGGGGGAATACCGTGTCGCCCGCGCCGCGGAAGAAAGCCTGCCAGACCGTCGCGAGGCTGTAAACGATGAAGGCCGGAGCTATTATGTCGGTGCAGCGCTTCGCTTCGAAGAGCGCCGCTTCGTCGGACGAAAATACCGCGAGGATGGGCTTTGAGAAGAGCAGCAGCACGAGCCAGAAGGCCAGCGAGACGGCGGCGCCCATGACGAAGCCGTTTTTCAGCCCCTGCTTCACGCGCTCCTCCTTGCCCGCGCCGGTGTTCTGCCCGACGAAGGTCATGACGGCGGTCGAAATCCCCGCAAGCGGAATGAGCATTATCCCTTCGATGCGCGATTCTATCGCGCGCCCTGCAATGACCGCGACGCCGAATTCGTTCGTCGCCTTCTGAAGCACCATCATCGATACCATCATCAGCGCGTTTTGCAGCCCCGTCGGGACGCCGAGCTTTACAATGAGCGCGAGCATTTTCCAGCTGAAGCTGAAGCCGCGCAGCCGCAGCGCGATGAGACTGTCGGCCCGCCCGAGGTAGACGAGGCATCCCGCGAGCGAAACGGCCTGCGCGATTACCGTGGCGAGCGCGAGGCCGCCGACGCCCATGCCGAGCACGGGGACGAAGAGAAGGTCGAGCGCGACGTTCAGCACTGCGGCGGCCCCGAGCAGCGCGAGCGGCGTGCGCGAGTTGCCGACGGCGTTCAGAAGCGCGGCGATTATCGTATATCCGAGCGACGGGACGGAGCCGGCGAAGATTATCCGCAGATAAAAGGTCGATTGCTCCATAAGGCTCTCTGGCGTGGCGATGAGCCGCAGCACGGGTGCGGCGAGCAGGATGCCGAGCGCAGTGCAGAGCAGGCCGCAGACAACGAGCAGCACGACGCAGGTGTCGACCGCGCTTTTTACGCGCTCGCGCTCGCCGGAGCCGTAGAGCTGCGAAATTATTATCGAAGCGCCGTGCCCCAGGCCGAGGAAGAGCAGCGTCATCACCCATATCACGTAAATGCTGTTTGAAATCGCGGCAAGAGCGTCGCTGCCGAGAAAGCGCCCCGCGATTACCGCGTCCGCCATACTGTAAGCCTGCTGGAGCAGCCCGCCCGCCGTCAGCGGAATTGCGAATGAAAGCATCTGACGGAAGGAATCGCCCTCCGTCATGTTTATCTCTTTAGAGGCCATGCCATGCACCTTTTTTCTGCATATTCCGCGCGCGCGGCGGCCCGCGGCGGCGCGTCAGGTTATTATAGCGGCGCGTTCGCGGCGGTGTAAACGGCGCGTCGCGCGCCTCTTTCACAGAAATGAGCAAAAACAAGCAAAAACGGGAAGGGCTTGCGGCCCTTCCCGTTCGTTTGGCGTTTGTTGATAGATTTGCGGCCCGCGCTAAAAATACAGCTCGTACTCCTGCGGGGTCGGCGCGTTGTAGACGTATTCGGCTTCAGCGCGTTTCGCCTTCGTCCAGAGCTCTATAAGTTTCGGCGGGAATGCCGGCGCGAGATATTCGTTGTCCTTCTCAAGTCCGTCGAGGACGGCGTTGAGGTTGAGCGGGAAGGTCAGCTCGTCCTTCGCGTCCTGGCTCTGGTAGCCGAGCGCGACCGGGTCGAGCCCCTTAACGATTCCGTCGGCGCCCGCGAGTATCATCGCGGCGAGGAAGTAATAAAGGTTGCACGAAGCGTCGCCGGTGCGGTATTCGACGCGCGTCTCGTCCTTCTTGACATAACCCGGGATACGCACCGCGGCCGCGCGCGAGCCCTTAGCGAAGGTCGCGGAGACCGGAGCCTCGTATCCGTGCACGAGGCGGCGGTAGCTGTTCGTGCTCGGGCAGGCGAAGGCGAGAAGGCTTCCCGTAAGGCTGTGGCTCAGCATACCGGCGGTATAGGCGAGCCCTTCCTTGGAGAGATTGAAAAGCACGTCGCCTGGGAAGATCGATTTGCCATCTTTTTCGAGGAACTGATGCACGTGCATACCGTTGCCGGGCATTTTATAGAGCGGCTTCGGCATGAAGGTCACGCAGAGCCCCCACTCAGACGCCACCTGCTTGATGATCCACTTCGCAAGCGAGACCATGTCCGCCGCGCGCGCCATATCCATGAAATCGAGCTCTATCTCAAGTTGCGACACGGCGACCTCGTGATGGTGGTACTTCACGGGAATGCCGAGAACTTCCATCAGATGCACGGTCTCGTTGCGGAAATCCGTGTAGCAGTCCTCCGGCGGCAGCCTGTGGTACGCGGCTTGCAGGCCGACGCGCGGCTTGTCGTCGCAGCCCTCGCCGAGCCCCTCGGCCGACTTCACGCGGTAGAAAGCCTGGTCGACGCCGGTCTTGTACTCCGTCTCCTCAAAGACGTAGTACTCAAGCTCCACGAGCACCTTGGCGGTGTCCGCGATGCCCTTCTCGCGCAGGAAATCCCGCGCCGCGCGCACGACGTTGCGCGGATACTGTCCGAACGGCTCGCGCTCCGTCGACACGACGTCGCAGAAGACGTGGAGAATCTTATAATCGCCGCGCACTTCATAGAAAGCCGTCCCCATGTCGGGTATCGCGACCATGTCTGAATTATTCACCTTCGCGTAGCCGTAGTTGGAAGCGTCGAATCCTACGCCGTCGGCTAGGACTTTCTCCGACACATAACCGCGCGGCAGCGCTACGCTGCGGATATTCCCCGCAATATCCACCATCAGCAAACTCAGAAAATCCGCCTCTTCAATACGGCCGTTGAAACGTTCGAGCTGCATCTCTACCCCTCCAAAAAATATTGTGTGACTGAACCCCTTCAGTACTCCTGTTTATTACGTGAAGTCTACACATTTTACCATGAAAAGTGGCGAATTCCAAACGCCGCGCGCCGCGCGCGGGATTTCGCGCGGAGCAAAAATTTTAGGGTTTTCGCAACGCACGTGCATTGCGAAAACCCGCGCCGCGTTATATAATTCAGGCAAAGCGACATAGAGTTGCGATAATTTCAGGAGTTTCTCAAAGGAGCGGATTTTTATGAAGAAGTTGTCATTCCTTGCGCTGGCCTGCGCGCTGCTCGTCGCGGCGGCTCCCGCCTTCGCTGCGACGGAGCTTTTCGTCTTCGCGGCCGCGTCGATGAACGAGTCGATGACGCAGATCGCGGATATGTATAAGAAAGTCGCCCCAGACGTCAGCATCGTCTACAACTTCGATTCGAGCGGAACGCTGAAGACGCAGATAGAGCAGGGCGCGGAGTGCGACATCTTCATCTCTGCGGGGCAGAAGCAGATGGATCAGATCAACGACACGCACGTCATGCCCGGCACGCGCTTCAACATCGTCTCCAACAAGGTCGTCCTCATAGTCCCGAAGGGGAACAATCCGACCGGAATCGCCAGCTTCGACGACGTGGCGACCGACAAGGTGAAGCTCATAGCGCTCGGCAACTCCGACGTCCCAGTGGGGCAGTATTCGGAAGAGATATTCAAGCACATGGGAATCTGGGACAAGCTCAACAGCGAAAACAAAATCTCATTCGCGAGCAACGTTAAAGAAGTCCTCGCGCAGACCGAAGCGGCTTCCGTCAGCTGCGGCGTAGTCTACGGCACAGACGCCGCAACGTCGGACAAGGTGGACGTAGTCGCCGGAGCCCCCGAAGGCTCGCATAAGCCGATAGTCTACCCCGCCGCGATACTGAAGGGCACGAAGAACGAAGCCGCGGCGAAGGCTTTCGTCGAATACCTCAAAGGGCCGGAAGCGACCGCGGTCTTTGAAAAAATCGGATTTTCTATCCCGGAGAAATAACCCCTCAAGGTTTTCTCCTCTCTCCTCGTGAAAGGGAGCCGAACGCATCGGCTCCTTTTTTAACGTATAATAGGGCGGCGCGCGGAAGCGCCTTGTAACTGGAGCGTGAGACTATGGACTGGTTTCCTCTATATAACTCGCTGCGCATAGCGGGAATCTCGACCTTTATAACCTTCTTCACCGGCATCTGCGCGGCGTACTATATCTCAAAACTTCCGAAATTCTCCAAGGGAGTCCTCGACTGCATTCTCACGCTGCCCATGGTGCTGCCGCCGACCGTCGTCGGCTTCTTCCTGCTCATGACCATCGGGCCGCTCGGCCCAGTCGGCGCGCCGGTGCTCGAAATATTCGGCGTACGCCTGACGATGACGTGGTATTCCGCGATATTCGCAACCGCGATAGTGACATTCCCGCTCATGTACCGCACCGTGCGCGGCGCGTTCGACGGCTTCGACCACAACCTCATATACAGCGCGCAGACGCTCGGGCTGTCCAACACATATATCTTCTGGCGCGTCATGGTGCCGAACTGCAAGGACGGCATCCTCGCGGCGACGGTGCTCGCCTTCGCGCGCGCCCTCGGCGAATACGGCGCGACGACGATGGTGACGGGCTACATCCCGCGGCGCACCGCGACAATATCGACGACCGTCTATCAGCTCTGGCGCGAAGGCAACGAGGCGCTCGCCTATAAATGGGTCTTCGTCAACCTCGCAATATCCTTCATCGTCCTCGTCGCGGTCAATATGCTCGAAAACAGCTACCGCCAGCCCAAGGGCAAAGCCGCGAACCATACGATAGGCGAAGAATTCGAAAGAGGCGAAGAAAGATGAGCGCGCTTGTAAAATTCAGCAAAAAATTCGGAGCTTTCTCTCTCAGCGTGGATTTCGAGGCGGAGAACGAAGTCCTGGCGCTGCTCGGCGGCTCCGGCTGCGGCAAAAGCATGACGCTCAAATGCATAGCGGGGATAGTCGCGCCCGACGAAGGGAAAATCGTCTTAGACGGCGTAACCTTCTTCGATTCGGAGCGCGGCGTCAACCTCAGGCCGCAGCAGCGGAGATGCGGCCTGCTCTTTCAGAACTACGCCCTGTTCCCGAACATGACGGCCAAGCAGAACATCATGACCGTCCTCCGACGCGGCGGCGGGAAATGCGAAAACAGCGAAGAACGCTATCGTGAGATAGCGGAGAAATTTTTTATAACTGGCCTCGACGAACACTACCCCTCGCAGCTCTCCGGCGGGCAGCAGCAGCGCGTCGCGCTCGCGCGCATAATGGCGAGCGACCCCGCGATAATCATGCTCGACGAGCCGCTCTCGGCGCTCGACAGCTACCTGCGCTGGCAGCTCGAACTCAACCTCCAGCGCACGCTCGCGGAATTCCCCGGCACGACGCTCTACGTATCGCACAACCGTGACGAAGTCTACCGCCTCTGCGCGAAGGTGTGCGTCATAAACAACGGGCGCTCAGAGCCGGTCAAAAGCGTAGCGGAATTCTTCGACGCGCCGCCGACACTCACCGCGGCGATACTCTCCGGCTGCAAAAACTTCTCGCGCGCCGTGCGCATAGCCCCGCGCCGCATAAAGACATACGACTGGGGCGTGGAACTCAGCTGCGCGCGCGACGTCCCGGAAAACGCGAAATACGCGGGAATCCGCGCGCACTACATAAAACTCTCGAAAGAATACGCCGGCGAAGAAAACAGCTTCCCCGCCGAAATCGTCAGCGTGCGTGACGACGTTTTCACAACCATCGTCAACATCCGTCCCGAAGCCGCGCCCGCGCAAAGCGGCTTCGGGGCGATAAGAGTAGAACTCTCCAAAGAAGAGGCGAAACAATACGCCGCAGGCGAAAAAATCCACGCCTCCATTAGCCCGAACGACGTAATGCCGCTGCTGCCGTAAAGCGCGAAAACCGCGCCGCAGAAAGCGTGTTGCGGCCGGCGAACCTCGCGCAGCTGCGAACGTTGGGATCATGATACGCCGGTCTTTACCTGCCGCGGGAAGTCTTTCCCGACGGCTTTTTTTATGCAGGATCGAAAACGCCGCAATCTGATAATCTGTACGCGGGGCGCGCCGCGGCGTTCAGCACTCGGCCTCGTACAGGCGCATTTTTACTCCGTCGTCGCCTGTGGCGTCCGTTATGTACCGCCAGCCGTATTGTTCGTAGAAAGATGTGTGTTCGGTGACGAGGTAGAGCTTTTGGATTCCGGCGCGGCGCATGGCTTCGCGTGCGAAGTTCAGCAGAGCGCCTGCGATTCCGCGGCGGCGGTACGGCTCTTCGACGAAGAGCGCGCATAGGTTGGGGGACAAATCTTTTCGGTCGTGGAAGTCGTTTTCTATCACGCCCGCGCCCGCTATGATGTTCCCCGCGCCGTCGAGCGCGGCGTACCACTGCGGGACGGCGCTCCGGCCCGCTGCCGGTTCCCTCATGCTCGCCTCGTATTCCTCCGCGGGGATTCCCCATTTCGAAGCGAACCACGCCGCAGCCGCCGGGATGAGGTCTGGACGTTCGCGGACGCTGGTTAAAATAAAATTTTGTGCCATAGTACACCTCTTAATCACAATAAACTAAAAACAGATATTTTTTCTTTTCTTGTTGTATGCTGATGACAATAAAATTTGCTTCATGATTTTTGTATATATAGTACAAAAACTATGAATGTATAACATATTCAATAAACCACACACCTTCTATATTATACAAACAACCTAGTACAAAAGCTTTAATACGACCGCGGTGAAAAAGTCCATTTGTATTATGGGAAATTTTTCTACACAGTGGGGAGGTTTGTTGAATGAATATGGAATTCACAAATAGCGTTTCGTATTTAGCAGTATTTGTGATTTACTTTGTATGTTTTATCGGTTTCGGTATATATCAAGGCAGAAAGGTAAAGGACGAGAAAGATTATGCAGTCGCGGGCCGCGACATTCCCGGATGGGCGGGCGCCCTTTCAGAACGTGCGACGGGGGAATCATCGTGGGCTTTGTTGGGGCTTCCCGGATGGGCGTATGCATCCGGCGTAAGCTGTTTCTGGGTATTGTTCGGATGCGCCGTCGGC
>DVKA01000248.1 GCA_018716365.1 Candidatus Caccocola faecipullorum | reverse complement strand
TGCGGCTTCGGCCTTCAGGGCGTCTGCTGCCGCCTCTGCTCGAACGGGCCGTGCCGCGTGACGCCGAAGGCGCCGAAGGGCATCTGCGGCGCTACGGCGGACGTCATCGTCGCGCGCAACTTCCTGCGCGCGGTCGCGGCGGGCTCCGGCTGCTACATCCACATCGTCGAGAACACGGCGCTGAACCTCAGGAACACCGCGCTCGCGAAGGGCGAAATCAAGGGCGAGCAGGCGCTCGAGCATCTCTGCGAGCTCTTCGGCGTGACGGGCGGCGACAAGTACGAAAAGGCGCTCGCGGTAGCGGATATGGTGCTCGCGGACCTTTACAAGCCCGCCCATGAAAAGATGGAGCTGGTCAAGAAAATGGCCTATGCGCCGCGCTACGCGAACTGGGAGAAGCTCGGCATCCTGCCGGGCGGCGCGAACGCCGAGATAGTCAAGGGCGTCGTCAAATGCTCGACGAACCTCAATTCCGACCCCGTGGATATGCTGCTGAACTGCCTCAAACTCGGCATATCGACCGGCCTCTACGGCCTCACGCTGACGAACCTTCTGAACGACGTGATGCTCGGCGAGCCGGAGCTGCGCCCCGCGCCGGTCGGCCTCGGCGTAATCGACCCCGACTACATCAACATTATGATAACTGGACATCAGCACTCCTGCTTCTCCTACCTTCAGGACAGGCTCGTGACGCCGGAGGCCGAGGCTAAGGCGAAGGCAGCGGGCGCGAAGGGCTTCCGCCTCGTCGGCTGCACCTGCGTCGGTCAGGATTTGCAGCTGCGCGGCGCGCATTACACCGAGGTCTTCGTCGGACACGCGGGCAACAACTTCACCTCGGAGGCAGTGCTTTCGACCGGCGCGATAGACGCAGTGCTCTCCGAGTTCAACTGCACGCTTCCCGGCATCGAGCCGATATGCGACGCGCTCGACATAAAGCAGATTTGCCTCGACGACGTGGCGAAGAAGTCCAACGCCGAGTACATGCCCTTCGTCTTTGAGACGCGCGAAGCCGACGCCGACAGAATCATCGACAAGGTGCTCGAATCCTACAAGAGCCGCCGCGGCAAGGTCGAGATGCGCCTCATGCCCGAGCACGGCAATAAGGACACCCTGACCGGAGTCTCCGAAGTTTCGCTGAAAAAATTCCTCGGCGGAAACTGGAAGCCGCTCATCGACCTTATCGCCGCCGGCGAAATAAAGGGCGTCGCGGGCGTCGTCGGCTGCTCGAACCTAACCTTCGGCGGACACGACGTGCTCACCGTCGAGCTGACGAAAGAACTCATCAAGCGCGACATCATCGTCCTTTCCGCGGGCTGCTCCTCCGGCGGGCTTGAGAACTGCGGGCTCATGGAGCCGAAAGCCGCCGAACTTGCTGGGCCGAAACTCCGCGCAGTCTGCGAGAAGCTCGGCATTCCGCCAGTCCTCAACTTCGGCCCGTGCCTCGCGATAGGCCGCCTCGAAATAGTCGCGACGGAGCTTGCCGCGGCGCTCGGCGTGGATCTGCCGCAGATGCCGCTCGTCCTCTCCGCGCCGCAGTGGCTCGAAGAGCAGGCGCTCGCGGACGGGGCCTTCGGCCTCGCGCTCGGCCTGCCGCTCCACCTCGGAGAGCCGCCCTTCATCACAGGCAGCAAAGTCGTAGTAGACGTGCTGACCGAACAGATGAAGAGCCTCACCGGCGGACAGGTGATAATCGAACCAGACGCGGCGAAGGCGGCCGACACGCTCGAAGGAATAATCCTCGACCGCCGCGCGGCTCTCGGTATCTAAGGAAGGAGGCCGGCTGCGATGAAGCGTATATTCATAGACGCCGATAAATGCGACGGCTGCATGAACTGCACGCTCGCCTGCATGAACGCGCACCGCAAAGACGGAGAAGAAAACATCTACACGCTCGACCTCGGCGGCGCGGAGAGCGAGAGCCGCTGCTTCATCCTGCTCGGCGCGAATAAAAGCTACAGGCCGGTATTCTGCCGCCACTGCGACGAGCCGATGTGCGTAACAAGCTGCATGAGCGGCGCGATGAGCAAAGACCCCGAGACGGGGCTTGTCACATACGACGAGAAAAAATGCGGAGCCTGCTTCATGTGCGTCATGAACTGCCCCTTCGGCCTTCCGAAGCCCGACCGCGCGACGCGCCAGAAAGTCATTAAATGCGACTTCTGCCGCGACAGAGAAGACGGCCCCGCCTGCGTCAAAGCCTGCCCCAAAGAGGCCATACACGTTGAGGAGGTGCGCTGACATGAAACATCTGATAATCGGAGCCTCCGCCGCCGGAATAGCCGCAGCGCGTAAAATACGCGCGCTGCGCCCCGACGACGAAATCACGATAGTCGCAAAGGAGGGCGCGCCGCACTCGCGCTGTATGCTCCATCACTTCATCGGCGGACACAAAAGCGCCGAGGATATAAACTTCGCGGGCGCCGATTTCTTCGACAAAAACCGCGTGGAATTCATCGCGGACGAAGAAATCACGAAAGTCCTGCCAGAGGAAAAAGCCGTCGTAGGCGCGAAGAGCGGCAAGATACATTACGACAAGCTGCTCGTAACAACCGGTGCGAGATACTTCATCCCGCCCGTGCCGGGCTTCCGCGAAGGCAAAAACGTCTACGGCCTGCGCGACCTTGATGACGCGCGCAAAATCAGCGAGGCGGCGCGGAAGGCGGAGCAATGCGTCATAGTCGGCTCCGGCCTCGTCGGCCTCGACGCGGCTTACGCGCTCGCGGAGCGCGGCGTGAAATGCCGCATAGTCGAGATGGAAAACAGGCTCTGCCCGCTCCAGCTCGATGAGACGGCGGCCGCGCCCTACAAGGCGCTCTTTGAGAAGGCGGGATGCGAATTCTACCTTTCGAAGAAGGCGAGCGCCGCGGAGCTCGACGAAGAGGGGAACGTAAAGGCCGTGACGCTCGACGACGGCACGCGCCTTCCGGCGGACTTCCTAGTCGTCAGCGCCGGCGTGCGCCCGAACATAGAATTTCTCGAAGGAAGCGGAATAGAGCTCGACCGCCGCATCGTCACCGACGAACATATGCGCACCAACATCCCGGACGTTTACGCCGCGGGCGACGCGGCGGGCCTCTCTGGAATATGGCCCAACGCCGCGCTTCAGGGCGAAATCGCCGCGAAAAATATGTGCGGCGTCGAAGCCGAATACACAGACCGCTACGCGATGAAGAACACGATGAACTTCTTCGGCCTCACGACGCTCTCTCTCGGCCCGACGGCCGCGAAAGAGGGAGACGAAGTGCTGACAGCCGAAAGCCGCAGCGGCTACGCGAAAGCGATAATCCGCGGCGGGAAGCTCGTCCACCTCACGATACAGGGCGACATCGGCAACACCGGCTTCTGGCAGGAAATCGTCAAACGCGGCATAGACCCGCGCACGCCCGGAAAACCGCTCGCTGCGCTCAGCTACGCCGACTTCTGGAAATACGACGAAGCCAGCGGGAAATATGAGTGGTAGAAACGTAGCTTCGTATTGAGACGCAGTAAAAAGGATTTACAGAAATAAACGAAACGGGGTACGCATGGAGCGCGCCCCGTTTCATTTTGATAAATATAGTTGATTGTTTTTATATTTTTAGTTGATTAATAACATGGTAAATGTTATATTCCAGCTGACTGGAGGTGCTGTGATGCCGGCGAGCATGGAC
>DVKA01000247.1 GCA_018716365.1 Candidatus Caccocola faecipullorum | reverse complement strand
TGCTTCTTCAGAAGCTGCTCGAACTCGTAGTCGTACTTCATCTTGTCGATAATCGTCGTCACGACGTTGTACGTTTCGCCGCCCTCGCGGTAATCGGCGGGACAGACGAAATTCACGCGCTCCTCGAGAATCAGCCGCTCCGCCGCACGGCGCTTATCCGCGCTCTCGGGGTCGTAGACCGCGATAGAATGGCCGCCGTTCTGCCGGACCATCTTCATGCACGGGATATCCGTCTGCCCGTCGCCGAAATAAATCATGCGGCGAAAAGGCACGGGGCGCTCCTCCTCGCGCATATAGCGGTTCACCTCGCTGTTGTCGCTCACGCTCGAAATCCCCTTGTTGATTTTGAAAAGGAACTGCGTCTTCGTCGTGAAATCCACCGCGACCGCGGGCCATACCGCCTTGCCGTCCACGTCGTAAAGGAACGAACAGGCGTAGATGTTCTCGAACTCGCGCGCGATCGCCGTGCCCTCGATCATCTCCTTCAGCCCAGACGAATTTATATAATGGCGCACGGCGACGCCCTTCGCGCGCCCGTAGCCGTTCACCAGAGAAAACCACTCCGTGACGCCCGCGTAGAACTCCACCTCGCGCCCGAAACGCTGGAACGACTCGCGCTTCAGCGAAATATGCCGGTACTGCGCCTCGTCGAGCATCAGCTTCATATAGCAGAGAATCCCGTTCGCGTCGTTGTTCCGCGTCAGCTTGTTAGACTTGCTCCAGAACTCCTCCGCGGTCATATCGAGCGCCTTTATAAAGCTGAACTCCTGCATATTCCCCGGCGACAGCGTCCCGTCGAAATCATAAATCAACGCGACGACCGGCTGCGTTTCGTCGTACATGGGCGTCACCTCCGTGCGTTTTTATCAAAAAAGTAAAATTCAGCCGCGCTGCTAAAATTCTTCCTCGTTGTACTCCGGCCCCATTCCCATCTGGAAGGCCATGTTTTCCAGCGTCTCCTGCTCCATTGCGAAGCGCTGCGCGGACTGCATGAAGTTTACCTGCGACTCTTCTTTTTCTATGTCGATGCGCTCGCCGGTGGCGGCGTCGACGACTTCGAACGTCCCGTCCCAGAGCGCGGCGCGGCGGCGCTGTTTCAGGTCGTCGATAAGCGCGAGCGCCGCGTCCCGCACCGGCTCCCAGTCCTCAAGCTCGACCTCCCAGCTCTCAAACAAACCGTCCGCGGCGCGCAGCTCCTCGTCGCTCCTGAGTTTGCCGTTTTCGTCCGTGATGTTCGCGCGTCCTATTACTTTGATTCGTTTCATGATTTTCTGATTCTCCCGTAAAATTTGCCGCAGCGATAAATTGACAGTACAAGGCTATATTCCACCGCCGCCGCATATATGTCAAGCCGCGCGCACCGGCGCGCCGCTCTGTTATAATGATTCCGTCAGCTAATTTAAAGGAAGAGAGTCAGGAGACCGCGGCGCTTGAACGGATTTTATAAATAGGATTTTGCCGCCGCTTTAAACTCAGGCACGTGAGGCAGAGGGAAATTCAAAAAATGTCAATTTCACAGAACTACGATGTAACCGCGTTGGGCGAGCTGCTTGTAGATTTTACGGAGAGCGGCGTCAGCGGGCGCGGCAATTTATTGTTCGAGGCCAACCCCGGCGGCGCGCCGTGCAACTTTTTGGCGATGCTTGCGAAGCTCGGACGCCGGACGGCCTTCATAGGGAAAGTCGGAGGCGACGTTTTCGGCAGGATGCTTTGCGAACGCGCCGACAGCGCCGGCATAGACGTTTCCGGCGTCATATACGACGCAGAGGTCCCGACTACTCTGGCGGTAGTGCATAATACGCCGGACGGAGACAGAGAATTTGCGTTCTATCGAAATCCGGGGGCGGACCTGACGCTTCGCGCGGAAGAGGTCGACATGGCAAAGATAGCGTCGTCGCACGTTTTTCACTTCGGCACGCTGTCCGCCACGTCGGAGCCTGCGCGGTCGGCAACTTACGCCGCTGTGGAACAGGCGAAACGCAGCGGCTGCGTAATTTCCTTCGATCCGAATCTGCGCCTGAACCTATGGCCCGACGCCGAAAGCGCAAGAGAACAAATCGCCTACGGACTGTCTCAATGCGACGTTTTAAAAATATCTAACGACGAAATAGAATTTATGACGGGCGAGAAAGATGTTTGCCGCGGCGTCGAAATTCTCTTGTCTCGCTGGGACATCCCCCTCGTGCTCGCCACCATGGGGCCTGATGGCAGCCGCGCCTTTTATCGCGGAACGTCCGTATTCGCTCCTCCGTTCCGTATGCCCGGCACAGTAGACACGACCGGCGCGGGAGACACCTTCGGCGGCTGCGCCGTCCATTTCGTCCTGAAATACGGGCTGGCCGCCCTAGACGAGGCACGCCTTACGGCAATGCTGACCTTCGCAAACGCCGCGGCGGCCATCGTCACGACGCGCCGTGGAGCGCTCTGCGTGATGCCGGAGCCTGAAGAGGTGCTGTCTCTTGTAAATTCACGATGACGCCGCCCCACCGTCCAAACAGCCGCAGAGCACCGTTCGCGGCGGCGTCTCGCGCAATTTCCACTATACGCACAAAAATCGGCCCGGATTTCCCGAGCCGCTTCTGTTTTGGGCGTTTTGGGTGTGGCGCGCAGACGGTTGCCTATTTTACTTTTACGGTGTGTCGGGATGACGCGGCACATTCCGTGCCGCGCGTCATAAATTCATAGACAAGTCCTCTAGAAATAAATACTAAAAAATTGATAAGAGCTATGTGACTACATACTACTGTCATGTCTATATCTACTTGCATCAAAATCTACAAGTTGATAGCAATAATAATGATTACGCCAA
>DVKA01000246.1 GCA_018716365.1 Candidatus Caccocola faecipullorum | reverse complement strand
GTTAATCAAGCAGCTGCGCACACGCTCGTTGACGCGCGAGCCGCCGCAGTCGGGACAGGTGAAGGTCGTCACCATATTGTCGAGGATGTGTTTGAAGCGCGCGCCCTCTTTCGTGTTTATGATGCTGCGGTACATACGCGGGAAAAGCCCCTCGAACTTCGCGCTCTTGGGCCAGTTCGACGGCGGGTTCTTGAGCCGTATCTGCGGCGAGTGGAGGAAGAGCTCCAGCTCCTCCGGGCTGTAATCCTTGATTTTCTTGTCGAGGTCGAAAAGTCCGCTGTACGCATAGCGCTTCCAGCGCCAGAGGCCGCGGCCGAATGTCGGGAAATGTATCGTGTCTTCGTCGTTGAGGCTCTTATCGAAATCCACGAGCTTGTGGATGTCCAGCTCCGTCACCTCGCCCAAGCCGTCGCATCTTGGGCATTTTCCGGCGGGGTGGTTGAACGAGAATGTATCGGAGTAGCCGATGAAAGGCCGTCCTACGCGCGAGAAGAGCAGACGCAGTATCGAATATATGTCCGTGTATGTGCCGACCGTCGAACGCGTGTTCGCGGCGGGCTTTTTCTGGTCTATCACTATCGTGACGGGAAGGTTCGCTATGCGCTCGACCTCGGGCCGCCCGTACTTGGGCAGATACTGCTGCACGAAGCTCGGAAAGGTCTCGTTCAGCTCGCGCCGCGACTCCGCCGCAATCGTGTCGAGGCAGAGCGACGACTTGCCCGAGCCGGAGACTCCGGTGAAGACCGTAACGGCCTTCTTCGGTATTCGCACCGATATGTTTTTCAGATTGTTTTCGTAAGCGTTGGTGATTTCAATAAAGTCGCAAAATTCGCGCGGCATTTCCAGCTCCGCTCCCCGTCCTGTCGTTTACCGGATTATTATAACACCCGCGCGCGGCGCGATTTTCGCCCGCTTTGCTATAATAGCGCCGAAGAGGTGGAATTTATAATGAAGAAGGCCGTTATAGATATAGGGACGAATTCCGTGAAGCTGACGCTCGGCGGGGCTTCCG
The DNA here is from genome assembly GCA_018716365.1 of Candidatus Caccocola faecipullorum. Classification (GTDB taxonomy): domain Bacteria; phylum Synergistota; class Synergistia; order Synergistales; family Synergistaceae; genus Caccocola; species Caccocola faecipullorum. The sequence continues at coordinate 5,805 of DVKA01000246.1, read as the reverse complement.
AAGGAGGCGCGGCTCGCGTCCTCTGCGACATGAACGTCATTACGAAGCTCGGCGAGGGGATGCGCGGAAGCGGCGCGCTTTCAGCCGAGGCGATGGAGCGCACGGCGCAGGCGGTCGCAAAATTCGCGGCCTTCGCTCGCGCCGAGGGGGCGGACGAGATTCTCTGCGTCGGGACTATGGCGCTGCGCCGCGCGGCGAACGCGGCGGACTTTTCCTCGCGCGTGCGGGAGCTCTGCGGCCTCGGCGTCGCAGTGCTGCCCGGGGAGGCGGAGGCAGAGCTTTCGAGCCTCGCCGCGATCCGCAGCATCGGCGGCGCGGACGAGGGCTTCGTTACGATTTTCGACACCGGCGGCGGAAGCACGGAGTTCGTATTCCTGCGCGACGGCGCGCGGCTCGAAGCGCTGAGCGTCGAGGCCGGAGCCGTGACGCTGACCGACGAATATTTCGCAAAATCCCCGGCGAATCCGCAGACCGTCTGCTCCGTCACTGCGTCGCTGATTAAAAAATTTACCGAGGCGGGCGTGGGCCGCGAAGAGGGGCGCGTCATCGGCGCTGGCGGCAACGTCACGGCGATGGCGGCCGTCGCGGCGCAGATGACGGCCTACGACCCGTCGAAAATCCACGGCTCCGCGCTCACAAAAGCCGAGGTCATGCGCCAGATCGCGCTCTACGCGCAGTCCACGGCGGAGGAGCGGCGCGCGATTCCCGGCCTCTCTCCAAAGCGCGCGGACATAATCTTGTGCGGAGCCTGTATAATACTCGCCGCGATGGAGGCGGCGAAAGCCGGTGAAATCACCGTCAGCGACCGCAGCCTGCGCCACGAGCTGCTGCGCCGCCTCTGCGCCGGCGAGGGCGCGCCGCTGGCCTAACGCGGGGAGCGCGCCGTGAATTTCGCAGCCTTTTTCTCATACGTCGTACTCTCGACGATTACGCCCGGGCCGAACAACATCATGTCGATGAGCAACGCCGTGCGTTACGGCTTCATGCCGTCGCTGCCCTTCAACTTCGGCGTGCTCGCGGGCAACCTCTGCGTCATGTCGGCCTGCGCGCTCTTCAGCACGCTGCTCTACGAGCTGATACCGACGATAGAACCCTTCATGCTCTGCGCGGGCGCGGCCTACATCCTGTGGCTCGCCGCCGCGGTGCTGCGCTCCAAGCCGCGCGAAGCGCAGACGGGCGACTTTGCCAACAGCTTCGCCGCGGGGACGGCGCTGCAGTTCGTCAACGTCAAGGCGATACTCTACGGCATCACCGCGATGTCATCCTTCATCCTGCCGCACTACCGCGACCCGGTCGACGTAGCGGGCTTCGTGCTCTTCCTCTCCTTCATGGGCTTTGCGGGAACCCTCTGCTGGGCCTGCTTCGGCGCGGTCTTCGAGCTCTTCTTCAGCAAATACAGAAAGCCCTTCAACATAGCGATGGCGCTGATGCTCGCATACTGCGCCGCGACGATGCTCGCTGGGCTGTGGAAGTAACGGAAGGATAGAAAAATGGGCGGGGTCGTCTACACGAAGCTGCCGCCGGTCATGGCGGCTGTCAAGGACGGAGATATAGAGGCGCTGCGCGCTCTACTTGCCGCAGGCCACGCGCCGGACGAGCCGCAGCGCTATCTATGGCAATGCGGAGATATGGAACGCGAAGGCGAGGCCGCGCCGCTTGAGCTGGCCGTCCTCGAACAACGGCAGGATATGGCGGAGCTGCTGATTAGCCGCGGGGCGGATGTTTCACGCTGCGGCGACGAACTGCTCTACGCCTCGCTGCGCGGCGCGCTGTACGGCGGACAGGCGTCGCTTTCGATGTTCGCCTTCCTGATAGACGCGGGGGCGAGAATCAGCGCAAAGCAGGACTCCGTGTCGCGGCTTTTCTTACATCTGGAAAATTACCGCAGCGCGGATATTCTTCCGCTTCTCGACAGGCTCGGCATGAATATGGAAAAATTCGGCGGCGAACCGCTGCGCGCCATGGCCTCATCCGGGAACCGGATGCTGGCGGAATATCTGCTCGACAACGGCGCGGATATAAACTATCACAAGCCCGACATGGTGTTCCCATACGCTTCGACGCCAGTCACGGAGGCGGCGCGGCGCGGGGATTTAGAGATGGTGCGCTTCCTCGTCGAACGCGGCGCGGACGTCGCCATAGCGGATAAATACGGCGACCGCCCGTACACATTGGCGGTGCAGAGCAAAAATCAAGAAATGGCGGACTACGTCAGGGCGCTGGAGCCGGATGACTGGCACAACGAACAGGAAAAGGCGCGCCAGCTCAAGCCCTACAAGCTGCCCGCGGCTATGACGGAATACCTGAAAACAGGGCCTCTGCGCCTTGAGTTCCCGGAGTACGAACTGACCAAATGGGCGGAGCTTTACTCCTATATGGACGTTCAGGAGACCATCTGGAAACGGCGGAAGCTGCTCTCAATCATGACGCGGCTCGACAAATACGACGGCTACATGCTGCTGTGGAGCCCGAAAGACAAACGGCTCTGGTACCTCGACGAAGAACACGAAGAGTTCCACCCGCTCGCCGCGTGGGACGATTTCATCGCCGCCCCGGGCCGCTACCTCAACGGCATGATAGAGGGAGAGTTCGAGGAATAAGACTTACGGCATAGGAAAATACAGCCGTTCGACATTATATAAGAGACGGCACGGCGCGCCGCCGCGCGCTGAGGCCGTCTTTTATGTCTGCCTGCGCGTACGGCATGCCGCGTCAGGCGCGGCATCCAGCGGCTTCAAACTCCGACACGCTGCGATGTTTAACGCCGCTGGATGCCGGGTCAAGCCCGGCATGACGAAATGCCAATCTCTTTTATAAAGTTCAGCGAATATAAGAGCTCACGCCACCCTGCAAATCTTCTGTGCCCGGTGAAACGTGGCAGGCTATGCTGGGCCTCCGTACCGTCCCCCGCAACCTCATACTGTGGATCGCTTCCGGTTTAGTCTTGGTATTTAGGACGGAGGTTCCATGCAGAAGATTTGCGGAACGACGGTGTTTTTGTGTAAAAGTTAAAGCACTATACCGCGCAGCGGCGATGATTGCGGAGCTGTGTAAATAGTTCGGAGCCGTTCAGGCCTGCGGATAGTATATGACCATGCTCAGGCGGCAGACTTCGTCTCCGGTGTTTCTATACTCGTGCGGCACGTCGGCCTTGAAGCGCAGCGACGAGCCGCGCGTTATTGAAAATTTCTCGCCGCCCGCCGATACCGTCAATTCGCCGGAAAATGCCGTGATGAACTCCTGCGTCCCCTGCGGATGCGCCTCCGCCTCGAAGCCGCCGCCCGGGTCTATCTCGATATAGTACATTTCAAAGCGCCGCGCCGCGTCGAAGGGGAAAGCCGTGAAGTTACGGAAGCGCCCGCCGTCCTCAAGCAGCGGCGTCACGCGGCTCACGTCCACCACCTCGGAATCACGTTCGGGGCGCACGGTCAGCGCTGTGAACGAAACTTTCAGGCCGTCGGCTATCTTCCAGACCGTCGAAACGGTCGGGTTCGCCTCGCCGCGCTCTATCTGTCCGAGCATGCTTTTACTGACCCCTGTCAGCTTCGCCGCGGCGTCGAGGCTCAGCCGCCGCTCCTCGCGCAGCCGCCGCAGATTCTCGGCGACGACGGAATTTATATTTTCCATTTCATTTCACGCTCCGCCCTTGACACTATACTGCACGATGCGTACAATATATCTCACAACACGTGCACGATATTGTTCGTTAAGTTTCATTATAGCATACAGCTTGAAAGGCGGTCGTTTCGATGAATTTTGCGGCGTTCCTGTCTTACGTTATTCTGACCTCGATCACACCCGGCCCGAACAACATCATGTCGATGACGAACGCGGGGCGCTACGGATTCCGCCGCTCGCTGCCCTTCAACTTCGGCGTATTCGCCGGATTTCTCGTCGTGATGGCTGGATGCGCGCTCTTCAGCTCGCTGCTATACGAGGCTGTGCCGGCGATAGAGCCATACATGCTCTGTGCCGGAGCCGCCTATATCCTGTGGCTCGCCTTCCACGTCTGGCGTTCCGACGACGGCCCGTCCGAGACGGGCGACGCCTCGAACAGCTTCGCCGCGGGCGCGGCGCTGCAGTTCGTCAACGTGAAGGTCATTCTATACGGAATCACGGCGATGTCGTCGTTCATCCTGCCTTATTACAAAACCTTCGCCGCGATACTCTTCTTCATCGTCTTCCTCGCCTTCATGGGCTTCGCCTGCACTCTCTGCTGGTCCGCCTTCGGCGCGGTCTTCGAAATGTTCTTCAGCAAATACAGAAAGCCCTTCAACGCCGCAATGGCGTTGCTGCTCGCATACTGCGCCGCGACGATGATTGCGGAGCTGTGGAAGTAGGGGAGGTCCCGAAAATAAAAGCGGCGCAGTGAATTTCACGCTGCGCCGCTTTTTGTCTCGTTTTCGTATTTTTACGCCGTTATCGAAACGACTTCAAAGCCCGCGTCCTCTACGGCGCGGCGGATTTTTTCGTCTTCGACGGGGCGGTCGTAGGAGACTACCGCGGTTTCGGATTTGAGGCTTACTGTTGCGGAGGCTCCGTCGATTTTGTTTATCGCTTCGGTGACGCTGCGGACGCAGTGGTCGCAGTGCATACCGGAGATTTTTACCGTTTTTCTGCCGAGGATGGGGCTGTCGAGCTGTTTTTCGGCGGGAGCCTTGATCAGGCCGGAGCCTCCTCCTCCGCAGCAGGGGCTTTCGCCCTTGAAGTGTTTTACAGCGCCGCGCACGGCGAAGAACATTAGCGCGGCTACGAGCGCCAGTATTACGGCGTCGGTCATTCAACGCATCTCCTTTTTGCTTTCATCTTATTTTTTGCGCAGTTTGCCGCTGATGAATTTGTGTCCATAGTAGACGGCCGCGCCGATGAAGTATATGACGAGGAACGCCGTGAAGGCGTAGAACATCGAGCCTGTGGAATCTCCCATTTTTCTAGTCCTTTTTGTCTTTGAAGAGGTTTTCGTAGCGGCATGCGTCACGGCACGCCGAGCTGCATCCCGCTCATCCGCCTCCGCACGCGCCCGCGGCGTTTCCGTTTTTCTTTTTGAGCCTGCGCGCGACGACGAACAGGCAGTATGCCGCTATCGCGGCTATTATCAGGACGTCTGCGTTCACGTGCTTTTCACTCCTTTTTGAAGAATGGAGCCGGATACTTTTTTGTGTACCCGGCCCCGTTTCGGACTTTACTCAGATTATACCAGCCTTACGCGGCCTGCTGCACGGAGCGTTTCGAGTAGACTTTCTGGTTCTTGTACGGGTCGGGCCTGAAGAGCATGTAGGCGAAGAAGAGCGCCACTATGCAGGCGATTCCAGTCCAGACCGTGAAGCCGCCGCCCATGAAGAATGTGCCGAGCTGGTAGACGCAGAGGCAGACGAGGTAGGCGAAGATGTTCTGGAAGAGTATCGCAAACCAGAACCATTTTCTGTCCTGCATCTGCTGCGCCATGGTCGCAATAGCCGCGAGGCAGGGCGAGTCGAGCATATTGAAGAGCAGGAAGCTGAAGGCCGCGAGCGTGCTGGGGAACCAGGCCGCTACCGCCTCCGCGACTGTGACGGCGTCTTCGACGTCGCCGGTTACGTTGGCGAGCACGCCCATCGTAGAGACGATCGCCTCTTTAGCTGTGAAGCCGGAAAGCGAGGCTGCGACGGACTGCCAGTTGCCGAAGCCGAGCGGTATGAAGAGCGGCGCGATGGCTCCGCCGATTTTGGCGAGGAGGCTCGCGGAGCTGTCTTCGACCATGCCGAAGCCGCTTTCGGTGAATCCGAAGCCGCCGAGGAACCACATTACGACGCAGGCGACGAAGAG
>DVKA01000245.1 GCA_018716365.1 Candidatus Caccocola faecipullorum | reverse complement strand
CTTTGCGAACTGTGTCTCTGTCCGCTTGTTATGAATTTTACAATATAATTTTTTTCGTCGCATGGGGCTATGGACCTATGTTTCATGAAATTCACACAATTTTGTAAGGTTTACGGGAGTTTATTTGTATCATAGATAACAAATAGACTATATTTTTCTTGCGCGAGCCCGGCTGCCGAGGACGGCGTCTCAGCAGAGGGAGATGATATAATTTAGCAAAGAAGCGGAGGCTTTTGTATGCAGGCTAAGTTGTCAAAGCGCGCCGCTAAGTTTTTGGTGGCGCAGGTTCCATCGGTAAAGGATAGGATAAAATCCGCAATTTGTGAAATTCCCAAGGGGGATATTAAGCCGCTGCAAGGACAATTCAGCGGGTTGTTCAGATTACGGGTCGGCGGCTTCAGAATTATTTTTAATTATATGGACGCGGAAACTGTGTTTATTTACGATATTGGTTCCCGCGGAGATATTTATAAGTGAGGTGTTGACGATGACCGCAACGACGCAGGAAATCTGTGAGATGGTCGAGCTTTTGCCGGAAAGCGAGCAGGAGCTTGCACGCGAATTTATTCGGAGGATGGTTTTGGCTTGGGATCCCGATTTTGTGAAGGTAACGGCAGGCGAAATGCGGGACATCGAGGAAGGAATGCGGCAAATCGAGGATGGGGAATATGTAGATTTAGATAAACTGTAGGAACAGGCTAACACCGCAGCGGGCTTGATGTGGCCCGCTTTTTTTATTGTATAATGGCGAATAGGAAGGGCCCTTTGGCAGCGATGCCGGGCCTGCCAGCTGCGTCCGGCAACGCACCGGACACTAGGCGACGGCTATGGCGATTTTCTATGTGCGCTTATGCGCACAGCCATCGCCGTCGGGGATTCCCCCGGCGGAAAGGGGGAATGAGGAATGGCGAGATATGAAAAAAGCCGCTCACTTTTTGAGTGGACGGCTTTAATCATTAAGCTGCTTGTAGCGCTTGCGACGCTTATCGCAGCTTTGACGGAATTGTTCCGTCTCTTTGCCTAACCGTGCTCGGCCTTAATCGTCTAGGCTGAGTGCCCGCTCAGCTTGGACAGGCCGGAGAGAGGCGTTTTCCCCGCTTTCCCTTCCGGCGGGGCCTCTCTTTTCTTTATCTATTATAGCATTATTCTTTCACTTTTATCTTTTTTACCGGATTTTACCGCAATACCGCCGAAGTTCCGTTCTGCCCGCGCCGTCATGCCGCGCGCCTAGAATTTTTTTACGCCTGTTACACAGGTATTACACAGGAACCGGAGGTGCGGCTCCGCGCGAACGGCGGTACGATCTGCGGGATTCGCTTGTACGCGGGCTTTTTCTGCGCGTGGAGGCGTCGGGGCGGAAGACGTGGTATCTATGTTACCGTACGCCCGCGCCGGAGAGGAGGCTGCGGAATATGAAGATTGCGCCGGCGGCGTGCGCGCAGCTGGCTGCGGCGCGGCGCGCGGCGAAGGAGTATCTAGCGCGGCTGTATCTGAATAATGTCGACCCCGCGGAGGCGCATGAGCCGCCGCGCACGGAGGGGCCGACGCTGCGCGCGCTTATCGATATGTATGAGCCGTGGGTATGCGCGCATCAGAAGAGCGGCGACGTTACTGTGCGGGCTCTGCGGCTTTTTTCAGAGTTTATGGATGTTCCGGCGGACAGAATCGACGCGGAGGCCGTGGCGCGATGGCGCGAGGAGAATCTCGGGCGGCTGAAGCGCGCGACTATCAACAGGCGCGTCGCGGCTTTGCAGGCGCTGCTTGCGTGGGGCGCGAAGGAGGGACTTTGCGGCGCGGCGCTGAAGCTGCCGAAGCTCGCGCAGTCGGATTCCAAGCTCGTGACGCGGTTCCTGTCGGACGACGAGCACGCGCGGCTGATGGCGGAGCTTGCGGCGCGCGAGGCGCGGAGCGGGCGGGATTATCTGCGTCCGGCGGTGATTTTGAGCCTTAACACAGGAATCAGGAAGGGGACGCTGCTAGGGCTGCGATGGGGCGACGTCGATTTCGCGTCGCGGACTTTGCGGCTGCGCGCAGAGATTATGAAGGCGGGGCGCGAGGCCGTCTTGCCGCTGAACGACGCCGCGTTTTCCGCGCTTTCGGAGTGGCGCGCGTACTGCGGCGGCGCAGGCGGCGGATTCATATTCCCCGCCGTGGACGGCGCGCGCCGCAGGGACACGTCGAAGGCTTTCACGCGCGTGCTCGACAAGGCCGGTATCAGAAATTTCACATGGCACTGCCTGCGCCACGACTTTGCGAGCCAGCTTGCGATGAAGGGCGTGCCGATGCACGTGATTCAGAAGCTGATGTGCCACGGCTCGCTCGCAATGACGCAGCGCTACGCGCACCTTTCGCCAAATTCGCTAGAAGAGGCGGTGCGGCTGATTTGCTGACCGTTACACATAGGTTACACGGCGCGCCTGAACTGCCCGCGAGGCCGCGCGCGGCGCGGAGGGGAGGCGCATTCAAAGGTGCGCAGCCCGCGACCCGTTACGAGATGGCGTCGGTAGTGGCGCGCGCTCTCGTGACTGTAGACGCTGAAAAGGCCTCGAAGCAGGATCTCGAACTCCTCAAGAAGCTCGTCATGGAATTCAAAGATGAGCTCGACGCCCTCGGCGTGAAGGTCGACAGCCTCGACAAGAGAGTCGCCGTTCTTGAAGACCGCCTCGGCGGATGGAAGATCAACGGACAGTTCTGGTTCGACGCGAAGTTCGCCAGCGACGCTGATACCGGCGGAAACTCCTACACCAGCGACGGCTCGAAGAACGAATTCGGATTCCGCTTCGCGCGTTTCATGATCACGAAGTACATCGACGATAACACGTTCTTCTTCGCGCGCTTCCGTTTCAACGGATGGCAGGGCGACCCGCAGAACTTTATCGCTGACCGTTTCTACGTTCAGACGAAACTTCCGTGGGACATCACCTTCACCCTCGGCCGCGTTTATAGCGACTGGGAAGGCGACGCCGGACTCTACCACAGCGTAATGGGCGACCTTGAAGGCGGACTCTGGAAAGACCAGAAATACGACGGATTCAACTTCAAGAAGAGCTTCGGTATGCTTGACGCGGAACTCCTCGTCGGACGTAACGACGATATGATCTCCGACAAGTACGGATACACCCTTGATTATGGTAACGTCACACTTGATAAATCTGATGACGACAACGCGTTCATGGAGTACGGTCTGAAACTTCAGGCCAACTTCAGCGAGAACTTCTACGCCGGTATCATGGGCGTCTATTTCGACGCTGACGATGTAGAAGATCTGCCGGCGGGTACTGGTCTTCCTGGTAGCATGCGTTACAACTGGAATCGTTGGGTTAACGGCACAGAGCTCGACCTCCAGCAGTACGGCGCGTACCTCAGCTACAGCTTCACGCCCGCTATCGCCCTCCGTGGTTACTACTACTGGCAGGATCTCGACGAAGGCTGGTCTGGCGCTGCGTTTGAGGACAACCCGCAGGCTTGGAGCGTAATGCTCGACGTCAAGCAGGACCTCCTCAAGTTCACCTCCCTCTGGGTGTAGTATGTTGAGCAGGACAACGCGTTCGTAGGACCGAGAGCCGCCGACCAGTATCCGGCGATCTACGGCTTCGACGTGGACACCCCGATCAACGACGGTACCAACAAGACGTGGCTCGTCACGGCTGAGCAGCAGTGGAACGACAAGTGGAGCAGCTTCCTCCAGTACGTTACGGTCGACTGGGATTCCGCCGGTTACGACGACACCGACCAGTACATGATCGGTATCGGCTACCAGTACACCCCGCAGATCAAGTTCTGGCTCGCCTACAACTACATCGACTACGGTAATGGCAATGGAACGGCTGACGGACTCAGAGGTAGCGAGAACGTAATCCTCTTCCGTACCGCAATCGATTTCTAATTCAGCACAAGCTGAAACTCAAAGAGAGACCCGAAAGGGTCTCTCTTTTTCTATCAACAAAAGTCATTCCGCGCCTGCCGCGGAATCCAGCGTCGTTGATTTCCATGCGCAGCAGCATGGAACGCCGCCGGGCCCCGCGTCCACCGGCGAAAACGCCGCCGGTATTAGCAATGCGCTAAAGAAGTTTCAAATGTTCGCTTGCGCGAACAGCGCCTCGCGTCAAGCGCGGGGCGACGAAAAAAACATCTCCACAACAGGAGGATTAAACATTGACCGGACGAAAATATCCTCATGGATAAAAATACTAACAATAGCGACATTCATCACTGCGATATGCGCGACGGCATACGCCGCCGCAATCGACAACATTCTTCTGCGCTGGCGCAAAAGCGAACTATATCAGGACGGGACCAGCAACCTGACCGTCGCAGTAACTTACTACTCCGCCGAA
>DVKA01000244.1 GCA_018716365.1 Candidatus Caccocola faecipullorum | reverse complement strand
TGCGCTCTCGCGCTCCGCGTCCCAGAGGACGACGTTTTTATAGAGCTTCGGCATTTTTTATTCTCTCCAGCTCGCCATGTACTCTTCCTGCTCTGGAGTGAGCTTCTCTATCGTTATGCCGAGGGATTCGAGCTTGAGCTCCGCTATGCGGCGGTCAAGCTCCTCGGGGACGTTGTAGAGGCCGGGCTCAAGCTTGTGCGTGCTTATGTAGAGCGCGGAGAGGAGCTGCATCGCGAAGCTGAGGTCCATTATCTCAACGGGATGTCCGTCGCCCGCCGCGAGGTTCACGAGACGGCCTTCGCCGAGGAGGTGAAGCCTGCGCCCGTCGGCCATGACGTAGGTGTCGATGTTGTCGCGCGACTGGCGGACTTCCTTCGCCATTTCCTTGAGGTCGGGGACGTAGACTTCGACGTCGAAGTGTCCCGCGTTGGCGAGGAGCACGCCGTCTTTCATAACTTCAAAATGCTCGCGGCGGATGACCTTCGTGTTGCCGGTCACGGAGACGAATACGTCGCCGAGCTTCGCCGCGTCGTTCATGTTCATTACTTCAAAGCCGTCCATGAGCGCTTCGAGCGCCTTGTGCGGGTCTACCTCGACGACTATGACGCGCGCGCCGAGCCCCGCCGCGCGCTTCGCCGTCCCCTTGCCGCACCAGCCGTAGCCCGCGACGACGACGTTTTTGCCCGCGACTATGAGGTTCGTCGTGCGCAGTATCGCGTCCCAGACCGACTGGCCCGTGCCGTAACGGTTGTCGAAAAGATGCTTGCTCTGCGCGTCGTTGACTGCGAGCATCGGGAAGGGCAGGACGCCCTCGTTCGCCATCGCGCGCAGCCGCTTGATGCCGGTCGTCGTCTCTTCGCAGCCGCCCATGATGTTCTTTATGAGGTCGCGGCGCTCCTCTATCACCATCGAGACGACGTCGCCGCCGTCGTCGATGATGACCTGCGGGTCCCACTTGAGCATTTCGCGTATGTTGTCGCTGTATTCCTCGGCGCTCATGCCGCGGCGGCTGAAGACGTGCACGCCCTCCTCGACGAGCGCGGCGCATATCGGGTCCTGCGTCGAGAGCGGGTTGCTGCCCGCGGTGACGACTGTCGCGCCGAGCTGGTGGAGGACCTTCAGCAGGCAAGCCGTCTTGGCTTCAAGGTGCAGGCAGGTGCCGACGACGACGCCAGCGAGCGGCTGGTTCGCCGCCTCTTTTTCCGCTATGAGCTTGAGCACGGGCATATATTCCCACGCCCATTCCATGCGCCTGTGTCCTTCCGGCGCGAGAGCTATATCTGCGATCCTGAATTCGTTTCTCATTATGCGTTTCCCCCCGGGAAGATTTTTTCTATATTTTCTTTATACGGCGCGCGAATCACTCCGCGCTCCGTTATTATTCCTGCTATCAGCTCCGACGGCGTAACGTCGAAGGCGGGATTCCAAACTTTAACGTCGGGCGGCGTTATGTATTTTCCGCCGATTTTGCGCACTTCGTCCGCGGCGCGCTCCTCTATCGGTATTTCCGCACCGCTCGGGCAGTCTGCATCGAAGGTCGAAAGTGGAGCCGCGATGTAGAACGGGACGCCGTGGTGCTTCGCCGCTATTGCGAGGCCGTAGGTCCCTATCTTGTTCGCCGCGTCTCCGTTCGCAGCGACGCGGTCCGCGCCGGTTATCACCGCGTCTATTTTTGTGCGCGACATCAGGAAGGCCGCCATCGAGTCCGTTATCACAGTGACGTCCAGGCCGTCCGCCATAAGCTCGTAGGCGGTCAGCGACGCACCCTGAAGGCGCGGCCTCGTCTCGTCGGCGTATATTTTGAGTTTCTTCCCCGCTTCGGCGGCGGCGCGGAAAACTCCGAGCGCCGTGCCGTAGCCCGCTGTCGCCAGCGCGCCGGCGTTGCAGTGCGTAATAGCCGCGCATTCGTCGGGCAGCAGCGCCGCGCCGTAACGGCCTATGCTTTTATTTATTTCTACGTCTTCTTCGTGGATTTTAGCGGCTTCGCGTTCGAGAAGCACTGTGAGATTTTTTTCGTTTTCGTGCGCCGCGCGCGTCTCTTCCATGCGCTTTATGGCCCAGAAGAGATTTACGGCGGTCGGCCGCGTCGCGGCGAGGCGCTTCGCGGCTTCGGCGAATTCGCCCTCTCTTTCCGCGAGCGCGAGCCCGTAGGCGGCGGCCACTCCTATCGCGGGAGCGCCGCGCACGGTCATGTCCTCTATCGCCGCGGCTGTTTCCTCGTAATCGCGGCAGATTCTGTATTTCGTTTCGAGCGGCAGCGCGCGCTGGTCGAGCAGATAAAGCGCGCCGTCCTCCCATTTCAGCGCGGGCGGCAGCATGGCTGCGGAACCTCCTTGAACGGCGTTTCGCCGGATATGTTTTCTACGACGGCTCCCGCCGTGCCGTCTCTCATTATGATGTTTACGCGCGAGCCTTCTTTGAGCGACGAGACGGAACGCAGCACTTCGCCGCGCCCGTCCTCGCATATCGAGTAGCCCTTTGCGAGGAGCGACAGCGGAGAGAGGCCGTCGAGACGAGCGGCGGAGGCCGCGAGGCGCGCGGCTTCGTTCCTGAGTTTCACGCCGATTCCCGCGTCAAGCGATTCTTCCGCTCTTTTGAGCGCAGCCGAGGCAGGGGTGAAATGTTTCAGATTCATCGCCGTTTCCATTCTTTTGCCTGCGTTTTCGAGAGCGCGCGACATGAGGCCGATTCGTCCTTCGAGCGTGCCGCGCATTGATCGTTCCGCGTCGCAGAGCGCCGCTTCAAGCGCGCGGCGGTCTGGGAAGAGCCTCTCCGCCGCTCCCGAAGGCGTAGGGGCCGCCGCGTCGGCGGCGAGGTCGGCGAGCGTGCTGTCTATCTGGTGGCCGAGGCCGGTTATCACTGGGACGGGGCAGAGGCGCACCGCGCGCACGACTGATTCTTCGTCGAAGATGTCGAGGTCGTCGCGGTTTCCGCCGCCGCGCACGAGCATGAGACACGAAAGGCCGCGGATGCGCCGCGCGCGCTCGAAGGCCGCTGTAATTTCCTCCGGCGCGCCTACGCCCTGCATGAGGCTGGGGATTACGATTATCTCGGCGCACGGGTAACGCAGGGCGTGAAGTTTGAGAACATCCTGGAGCGCCGCGCCGGTCGGCGAGGTTATGACCGCTACGCGCTCGGGGTAGCGCGGCAGCGAACGCTTGAGCCGGAGGTCGAATATCCCTTCGCGCTCAAGCTTCATGCGCAGCGCCTCTTTCGCTCGCGCCTTCGCCCCCGCGCCGAGCGGGAGCAGGTTTACGGCGTATATCTGGTACGAGCCGCGCGCGCCGTAGACGTCGACCTTGCCGCGCACGAGCACCTCGTCGCCGTCCTTCGGCCAGACGAGCACAGAGCTCGCATAGGAGCGGAAAAGCACGCACGAGACGCGCGAATTTTCTCCGAGCAAAGTAAAATATGCGTGGCCGCTGGTATGGAGCTTGAAACCCAGCAGTTCACCGCGCACGGAAAGATTCTGAAGCGACGGTTCGCGGAAGAGAGCCTCCTTGACGGAGGCCGTCATCTCGTCGACCGTGATTATTTTATTGTTTGTTATCATCTGAGCCGCGCGCTATGCGGCCGAGCACGCCGTTGACGAATCGCCCCGATTCCTCCGTCCCGAAGGCCTTGGCTATTTCGACCGCCTCGGATATGGCGACGTTGACTGGGACTTTCTTCGCTATCGTGCCCTCGTAGAGCGCAAGCGATATGACAGCCTTGTCAAGCGCGACGAGGCGCTCGGGACGCCATTTGCTCTCCATGTTGATGCGGATGACGTCCTCTATCTCGGCGGCGTTCGCGCGCACGCCGCGAAGAAGGTCCGCCGCGTAGGTCATGACCTCGTCTTTCTCCGCGTCGGAGAGAGAGAGGTCGAAGGCCGCGACGAACGGGAATTCCGCCTTCGAGGGCTTTTCATCCTCTTCGGCCCTGAGCTCGCCGTCGAAGAGCGTCACGGCCTCGTCGACCGGGAATTCCTCCAGCATCTCCGCGACCGTGGCATCAGGCCTCATGTCGTTCATATATACGAGCTGCAGCGCGATCTCGCGCGCTCTGTGGCGCAGCTGCGTTTTTCTGGACATTACCAAAAAATCATCTCCTAAAGAGTTCCCTCAGGGCGTTTATCTGCTTTCTTCCGTCCTCGGTGAGGATCAGCCACGCGACGCCGTAGCCTATCACCGCAAAGAAGATGGACCAGAGCACGCCGCCGAGCCCCATGTGGAAGAGCGCCGTGACGCCGGCAGCGGCCGCGCCCCAGAAGACGGGGAGCATCCAGACCGGGGTGGCCTTCCTGTTGTCCTGCGGCGCGACGTTGACCCAGTTTATCTGCACGGATACGCCCGAGGGGCCGAAGAGGCCGGAAAATTTCGCTTCAAGCGCGGCTCTATCAGCCGCCGGCCAGTCGTCGGGCGCGGCGATGTAGATGTTAAGAAGGGCCTTTTCCCCAATGAAGGAAACTTCCTGCACGTACAGCTCCTGAGGAAGGCGCCTAGCTATAATCTGTTTGACGGCGTCGCCGTCTATCCAGATTTTTCCAAGTTTAGTTGTCGTCCATAGAAAGAGCATAGTATATGCACCGCCTCTCAAAGAAGAAGGCCGGTTTGCGTGAAACCGGCCTTTCGGTAATCAACTGCTGTGAAATCAGGCCTCGTCGACGCTGGAGAACTCCGGCTCCGCCTCGCCGCCCTCCTGAGCTTCTTTCTTCTCGGCGAAGGTTATGCCCTGGACGTAGATGTTGACGCCCTTTATCGCGTAGCCCGTGAAGCGTTCGATCTGATCCTTCACGGCCTCCTGTACGTCCCAGCAGACGTCGGGAATCCTGAGGCCGTACTTCACCGTTATGTAGGCGTCCACGACTATCTCGGGCGGCTCGCCCTCGGAGATGAGGATGCGCACTCCGTTGGCTGTCTTTCTGCCGAGCCTGAGATTCGCCATCAGCCCCGGGCTCGCCGGAGCGACGCCCTCGACGCTGTTGAGCGCCTTCGTCGCAAGCTGGGCTATAACGTCTTCCGATATGCGTATTTTGCCCTCAAGGTTCGACTGTCCTATGCCGCTTTCCTGTTTCTCCTCGGCGGCAAAATCGTCTCTCATGGTTTCGTCCATTCGGCGGCTCCTCCTTTACCGGTAAATACCAGACGCGCCCCGTTACTCTTCGGGAAGCTTGAACGGCTTGCCGCAGTGCGGGCAGACCAGATCTTCGTCCTCTTCGTAAAGAGCCGGCTCGTAATAGAAATCGTTGCCGCAGTTCGGGCACGTCACGGACTCGTACTCTTCTTCGTCGAAGTCTTCGTACTCGTCCTCTTCGTCGTCGTCATCGTGGCTGTGGCACCCGCATTCGCCGCCTTCCAGCTCGTCGAGCTCGTCCTCGATGTCCGAAACGTCTTCGTCAAGCTGTTCAAGGTAGGCGTTCAGCTCCTCGTGAACGTCCTCGTGCTCTTCAATCGCAACAGCCAGGGAATCCAACGCATCGACCAGTGCCGCGTAAAATTTCGCCTTGTCCGGCGTGTCCGTCAAGTTCTGTCCGTCGATAAGCCCTTTCAAATATGCTATTTTCTCACGTGCGCTCATTTGAACCCCTCCTGTTGGATAATAAGGCAGCCTGCGGCCGGCCAGTCCGGCCCTTGCGGTGCGCTATTTCTTCGCCCGTTCCAGATACTCCCCGGTCCTCGTGTCGACGACGATCATTTCGCCGTTCTCGACGAAGAAGGGAACTGTTACGACGAGACCGGTCTCCGTCGTGGCGGGTTTGCCGCCGCCGGAGGCGGTGTCGCCCTTGAATCCGGGCGGTGTGTCCGTGATTTTCATAGTGACCTGGTTCGGAAGCTCAATGCCCATGACGCGCCCCTCGAACATGTCGAAGCTGACTTCGAGGTCGTCGACAAGGAACTTCGCCGCGTCGCCGAGGATGTCGGGCGACAGGCTGACCTGGTCGTATGATTCCATATCCATAAAGACGTAGTCCTCGCCGTCGCGGTACTGGTACTGCGCCGGCTTCTCGTCGAAGACTATTCTTTCAAAGCGCTCGCCCGACTTGAAGGACTGGTCCACGCTCGAACCGGTCTCAAGGTTGCGGAGCTTGCCGCGGACGATGGCGCCGCCTCTTCCCATTTTATGGTGCGAGCATTCGAGGATGACCCACATTCCGCCTTCCCATCTGATTTTGAGTCCCGGGCGGAAATCGCTCGTATCAACAACTTGTCCCATACATATGCCTCCCTAACGTCTTATGGGCGCACAC
>DVKA01000243.1 GCA_018716365.1 Candidatus Caccocola faecipullorum | reverse complement strand
TTGCGCCAGATTTCGCCCGGCTCGGGCGCGCGGCCTCCGAGCGTGAAGCTCTCGAAGATGTGCGCGAAATGAGCGCCGTCGAGATTTTGCGCAAACTTCGCGAAGGCGCGCTTCCAAAGCGCGCTGACGGTCGGCGATACGGGGAAGCCGTTCTCCGCGTACCACGCGGCGGGCGCTAGGACCTCCTCGAGCGGCAGGCGTCCGAAGCGGCGGTTCAGCTCCGCCCACGCTGCGGGCGCGCCGGGGACGGTGACCGCCTCCCAGCCGTAGAGCGGCATCTTCGCGCAGCCGCGCGCACGCAGGGACTCCGCGTCCGCGAGCGCCGGCGCGAAGCCGCTCGAGTTCAGCCCGTGCAGTTTTCCGCCGCTCCATACGAGCGCGAAGCCGTCGCCGCCGATGCCGTTGCTCGTCGGCTCGACGACCGTCAGGCAGGCCGCCGTCGCGACGGCGGCGTCGACGGCGCTGCCGCCCTTCTTTATCATGTCGAGCCCGGCCTGCGCCGCGAGCGGCTGCGTCGCGCATACCATGCCGCGAGAGCCGTAGACGAGAGTGCGGCGCGAGGGATATTTATAGGAGAAAGGGTCGAAATTCAACAGAAACACCACTCTTTATAAAATTCTTTGAAGCTCCGCCGATAGTGTAATAAAAATCTCCGCGCGAGGCAACGCCCGCATATCCGCGGTTCCGCGAAGCGGCGATATAATATACCGCGGCGCGGATATCCGCGCGGGAGGAGAAAAATAATGGAGATAAGCCTGATACTCGCGGAAGAGATAACGAAGCTCTTCATCATAATGGCGATGGGCTGGGCGCTCGTCAGGGCGCGCGTGCTCAAAACGGAGGACAGCCGCGTCATATCCGCGATAATAGTCTACCTCGTCGCGCCGTGCATAATCATAAGCTCGTTCCAGATAGAGCACTCGCGGCAGGTCGTCAGCGGCCTCGTCTTCTCCTTCGCCGCCGCGCTCTTCGCGCACGCGCTCTTCCTGCTGCTCGCGGCCGCCCTCGGGCGCGCGCTGCGCCTCGACGCGGCGGAGAAGCTGACCGTCGTCTACACCAACGCGGGCATACTCGTGCTGCCGCTCGTGCAGGCGATGCTCGGCGGCGAATATCTCGTCTACTCCTGCGCCTTCATCGTCGTCCAGCTCATTCTGCTCTGGACGCACTGCCGCTGTGTGCTGAGCGGCAGCGCGGGGATAGGCTGGAGGAAGATACTGTTCAACCTCAACGTCATATCGATATTCATAGGCGGCGCTATGTTCCTGCTCGGCGTGCGGCTGCCCGAAATCGCCGACGGCACGCTCAAGATGACCGGCTCGATGATAGGGCCGCTCGGCATGCTGCTCGCGGGCATGGTCATCGCCGACGTGCCGGCGCGCCGCATCTTCGGCGACCGGCGGCGCTACCTCGCCTCGGCGCTGCGCCTCGTAGCCGCGCCGGTAATCCTGCTGCTCGCCTTCAAAATATGCGGCGCGGCGCAAATGATTCCCGACGGCAAAAACATCCTGCTCGTCGTCTACCTCGCGGGCGTCACGCCCGCCTGCGCGACCGTCACCTCGATGGCGCAGCTCTACGGCGACATAGGAGACCGCACCGGCGTGCTCTACGTGCTGACGACGCTGCTCTCCATCGTCACGATGCCGCTCGTGATCGCGCTTTACGAGGCGGTCATATAACGGCAGGCGGCTTCCCGCGGCGCGCGGCGCGGGGTATAATTGCCGGTCGTGACATCGCGCGGAAACGGAGGCGGAAATTTTGAAAGACGGCGAAAACGTAAAGCTCAGGGCGTTCAGGGCGGCCTTCCCCTACACTCTGCCGATTTTCGCGGGCTTCTGGTTCATCGGCCTCGCATACGGAATATACATGAACGTTTCGGGCTTCAGCTTCGTCTACCCGATGGTCATGAGCGCCGTCATCTTCGGAGGCTCGCTGGAATTCGTCGCGGTCTCGATGCTGCTCTCGCCCTTCGCTCCGCTCCAGACGCTCATGGCGGCGCTGATGATACAGGCGCGCCACCTTTTCTACGGCGTCTCGATGCTCGAAAGATTCAAGGGGCTCGGCTGGATGCGTCCATACCTGATATTCGGCATGTGCGACGAGACCTTCTCGATAAACTACACGGCTGACATACCCGAGGACGTGGACCGCGGATGGTTCATGTTCTTCGTGACGCTGCTGAATCAGCTCTACTGGGTCTCGGGCGCGACGCTCGGCGGAATTTTGGGCTCGATGCTGACCTTCGACACCGAGGGCATAGAATTCGTCATGACGGCTATGTTCGTAGTCATCTTCCTGGAACAGTGGCTGAAGGAGAAAAAGCACTGGACGGGGCTCATCGGCCTCGCCGCCTCCGCAGTGTGCCTCGCGCTCTTCGGCGCGGACTCCTTCCTCATTCCGAGCATGCTCTGCATACTTTTCTGCCTTTCGGCATTCCGCGGGCCGATTGAAAAGGCGGGAGGCTGGGCGAAATGACGCAGGCGCAGGAGATAATGACGATAGCGATATGCGTCGCCGGGACGATGGCGACGCGCTTCCTGCCGTTCCTGATTTTCCGCGAGGGCCGTCCCGTGCCGCCATACGTGCGGTATCTGGGGGAAGCCCTGCCCTCCGCGATATTCGCGATGCTCGTGGTCTACTGCCTTAAAAACGTGGACTTCGCCTCCGGCGCGCACGGCCTGCCGGAATTAATCTCGATCGCCGCGACCGTCGCCCTCCACCTCTGGAAGCGCCGCATGCTGCTGTCGATACTCGGCGGCACGCTCTGTTACATGGCGCTGGTGCAGTTGGTGTTCTAGCGTAAGCCGCGCCGTTTTCTGTCTATTTCATAAAAATCTAAATTATTATTCCTCTCCGTAAAAAATATATTATATAATACCATTGTCGCTTCTACTTATTTACGAAAGAAGGTCTGAGAATGGACGAATTTGCTATGCGCGCCCTGGAACACCTCAAAAAGCTTGTTTCAATCCCGTCGGCCTCGGGCAACGAAAACGAGGTCGCGGAGTATTGTTATCGGACTGTGGAAGCCGCGGGCTTCCGCGCCGAGAAAATTCCGACCGACGACGGACGCTTCGTCGTCTACGCAGAGATGCAAAGCGGCAGGCCGGGCAAGACTCTGCTCTTCTCCGGACACATCGACACGGTGCCGGTGGTCGGCGGCTGGGACACGGACCCGCACACCGCGGTTCTCAAAACCGTCGGCGGCGAGGAGCGGCTCTACGGCCTCGGCGCGAGCGACATGAAATCCGGAATAGCGCTGATGCTTGCGCTCGCCGAGTACATGGGCGGCAAGGGGTCCGACGCTTTCTCCGGCGTGCTCTCGATGGCCTTCCTCCCCGACGAGGAGGCCTATTCCGTCGGCGCGCGTACGCTCATAAAGCACGGCGTCAAGGCCGATGTCTCCGTCATGACGGAGCCGGGCTTCGGACAGATATACGTCGGCGGCCCGGGCAAGATGCTCGTCAAGGCCGTCGCGAAGGGCAAGGCCTGCCACGGCGCGAGGCCCGAGGAAGGCATCAACGCCGTCGTCGAGCTCGCGAAGCTCATCGCCGCACTCGACAAAATCCCGCTGCACGACGACGGCGAGATGGGGCCGCAGCAGTACGTCCCGTTCTCGATAAAGGGCGGACCGGACCACTACTCGCTCTCCGTTCCGCAGGACTGCTATTGCTTCATCAGCAAGCAGCTCGTGCCGGGCGAGACGAAGGAAGAGGTTTTCGCCAACCTCGAAGAGGCCGTCCGCGGGCTGAACATACAGGGCAGCATCACCTTCGAGCTGTCGAAGCCCTTCTACATGCCCTACCGCGTCGACGAGACGAGCGCGGAATTCAAGCTCTTCGAAGAGGTCTGCAAAAAAGAGCTCGGCTGCGTACCGCCCTACGCCATCGAGCCGAGCGTCAGTGACTCGAACTGCCTCTCCGGCGAGGCCGGCATCCCCGTCATAATGTTCGGCGCGGACGGCCACGGCAACCACCAGGCAAACGAATACGTCGTCGTCTCCTCCATCGACGCCGTAGGCCGCGTCTACCGCGGCTTCACGCACAGCT
>DVKA01000242.1 GCA_018716365.1 Candidatus Caccocola faecipullorum | reverse complement strand
TGTCGCCGTTAAATACGCGCCGCGCCCCGAAATGACGGCGCGCTCTGGCTCTTTTGCGCCGCCGGTAGTATAGTAGCGTAATGGGCGCGAGCGCCCGAAAGAAACCGGAGGATTCGATAAATGAAAGAGCTGCTAGATTTATATCTGTCGTTTTTCAAGATGGGGGCCGTCACCTTCGGCGGGGGCTACACGATGCTTCCGATATTAAAACGCGAATGCGTCGAAAACAAGCGCTGGGTCAGCGACGAGCAGGTGATGGACTTCTACGCCGTCAGCCAGGGGCTGCCCGGCATCATCGCCGTAAACGTCGCCGTCTTCATCGGCTACCACGTGCGCCGCACCGCGGGCGGAATCGCCGCCGCGCTCGGCTGCGTCTCGCCATGCATCATAATCATCAGCATAATCGCCGCCTTCCTCACGAACTTCCAGGACAACATATATGTCAAAGAGGCGATGAACGGCATCGCTATCTGCGTCGTCGCTCTGATACTCGACGCGGTGCTCGGCCTCTGGAAGAAGGGCGTCAAGGACAAGCTCGGCGTCGCGCTCTGCGCCGCGGTCTTCGTCCTGATGGAGTTCACGCCGGTCTCGCCGATTCCGGTAATCGTCGGCGCGGCGCTGCTCGGAGTCGTCTGCAAAACGCTCGCCGCGAAGAAGGAGGCCGCGAAGTAAATGATACTGCTTCAGCTTTTTATAGAATTCTTCAAAATAGGGCTCTTCGCCGTCGGCGGCGGGATGGCGACGATACCGTTCCTCCAGGAGCTCAGCCAGCGCACCGGCTGGTTCAGCGAGCGCTTTATCACCGACATGATAGCGATATCGGAATCGACGCCGGGGCCGATAGGCATCAACATGGCGACCTACGTCGGCTTCAACCTCGCGGGCGTGGCGGGCGGGATAGTAGCGACGCTCGGCACGATCATTCCCGCGATAGTCATAATCACGCTCGTCTCCAAATCTCTTGAAAAATTCAGCGGCAACAAGTACGTCGACTACATGTTCTACGGCCTGCGCCCCGCCGTGACCGGGCTCATCGCCGCCGCGGGCTTCGACGTCTTCCGCATCGCCGTCGTCCACATAGGCGAGGCGATGCCGCCGCTCTCCGCCATGCCGTGGTGGCGCATCGCATATTTTGTGCTGATTCTGTTCCTCATAAGGAAGTTCAAGAAGCACCCGATAGTCTACATAGCAGTCTCCGCCGTCGCCGGCATCGCCGCCGCGCCGCTCTTCATGTAGCGCGGCGGGACGCTATTTCACCAGCAGCACGGTGTCGTCGAGGCGGCGAAAGCCGTTTTTGAGATAAAAATTCTCCGCCGGGAAGCCGCGCGCCGTCGCGAGCATAATTCCGTTCAGGCCGAGCCGCCGCGCCTCCTCCTCGACGAGCGAGAGAAACAGCGTGCCCGCGCCGCGCCGCTGAAAATCCTCCGCGACGCAGAACTGGTCAATCCAGTACTCCATGCCGCCGAGCCACGGCTTCCTCGCGCCGAAGCAGAGCCCCGCGCACGCGCCGCCGCGTTCGAGCGAGAAGCCGAGAAAATAACTGTCCGCCATGTAATTTTCAAAAAACCGCCGCACCTGACCGCGCGACTCGTAAACGTCGTTCCACGGCTCCTTTGTGAAAACGCTTATAAAAACGCCGACATATTCCTCGATTCGCGCCGCCGTCATGGGCGTTATGACAAATCCTGCGCCTCCGCGTCCGTCCATAAAATCAATCCCTTCGGGAGAAAATCCCGCGCCAATGGCTAACTGCTTTGTTTCCGCGCCCGCCGTTCGTCCTTCGTCACGATGTAGATAAGGTGCGGCATCTCCTTGCCTTTGTATATTTTTACAAAGCTCTCGCGCGCCGTCATGCCGAGGCGTTCAGCCACGCGCCGCGAGGCGCTGTTTTCCGGGCGTATCTCGGCGATGACCTCGGACGCCGAAAGCTGGTCGAACGCATAATCAACGCTGGCTGCCGCACCCTCCGAGGCGTAGCCGCGCCCCCAGAAACTTCTGCCGAGGATATAGGCGACGCCGGTGCGGCGCACGCCGTCCACCGTTTCGACCAGCGGGCCGATGAAGCCAGCCAATGCGCCGCTCCCGCGCTCGACCGCCGCAAGGTAGCTGAAGCCGTCGCGCCGGTACCTCGCAATGTTTTCCGCAATCCACGCGCGCGTCTCCGCGTCCGAAAAACCGTGCTCCCAGGCGTACATCACCCGCGCGTCGCCCAAGATTTCGCGCGCGGCATCAAAATCCGCCTCCGTCAGCTCGCGCAGCACGAGCCGCTCCGTTTCTATCACAAGCATAAAATATCCCCTCCGGCGCGTAGTTTACGGCATATTCTACGCGATAAACGCCGCCGCAGAAAGCCGAAACGCCGCGCGAAGCCGCCACAGCGGCGCGGATTTAAGCTACAATATCCGCGTATGGAACGGGAAACGGAAGGAAGGAGATTTATCATGATTGACCTTGAAGGGCTCTGGCGCGACGCGAAGGCCGCGACGCCCGTCTGCGCCGTCACGGGCGCGACGAAGAACATGATTCTGAACGCGATCACCGAGGGCGCGCGCACGCTTGAAGATATAGAAAAAACAGTCCCGCTCTGCAGCGGCGAATGCGCGCTGCGCAACGTCTCCGGCTGCGGATGCCGTGAGAACGCCGCGGCGCTGCTTGCAATCTACGTCCCCGTCTTCGAGATGATGACCGAGGGCGGCGGCTGCCGTCACGGCAAACCAGCGCCGAAGCCGGAGGGATGCCCCGGAACGCGCAGCGAAAAATGCGGAGGCTGCACCGGCTGCGGCGCGTAGCGGCGTTCTGCCGGAAGGCGAAAATTTCAGCGCCTCGCGGGATTTTT
>DVKA01000241.1 GCA_018716365.1 Candidatus Caccocola faecipullorum | reverse complement strand
GCGGTAGGCAGCGAGAGTATGACGGAGACCGGCGTGGACCAGCTTTCATACTGCGCGACGAGGAAGAGGAAGGCGAAGATCAGCGCTATTACGAGCACCATCGTGATGCCGCCCTGCGCGTGCTCTTCCTGGTAGGTCATTCCCGACCATTCGTAGGTGTAGCCGTCGGGCAGGACGCGCTGGCCTATCTCGTGGACGCGCGCGATGCCTTCGCCCGTCGAGTAGCCCTGCTTCATGACTATCGTGATGGCCGCCGTCGGGTAAAGGTTGTAGCGGTCGAGCGAACGCGGCGCGAGCGTCTTTTTGACAGTTGCGACGCTCTGTATCGGGACCTGCTCGCCGGTCGAGCTGCGTACGAATATCTCGCCTATGCGGTCGATGCTGTTTCTGTAATTCCACTCGGACTGGAGCATGACGCGGTTGACCTGCGTGCCTATGTTGATGTCGTTGATGTAGGCCGAGCCGAAGTAGGTCTGGAGCGTGCTGAATATCGTGCTGACTGGCACTTCGAGCAGCTCCGCCTTCTGGCGGTCGATGTCGACGAAGAGGTGCGGCGTGTCGGCAGTGAAGGAGCAGAAGGCGTAGTTGACCTCCGGCGCCTGGTTCAGCTCGCGCAGCACGATGCCCATGACCTCGGCGAGGCGTACTGGGTCGTTGTCTACCGTCGATTCAAGCCTCATGTCGATACCGGTCGCCATACCGAGCCCCTGGATGGGAGGCGGCGTGACGACGTTGATCTGCGCCTGCGGGAACTTCGCCGCTATCGCGTTGACCTTGGCGACGAGCGCGGAGAGCTGCTGGTCGGGCGACTTGCGCTGTCCCCACGGGTCGAGCGGGATGATGAGCGAGGCGACGTTTTCGCCTTCGCCGCCGAGGATGTTATGTCCGTAGATGTCCATCACGCTGTCCACTCCGGGCAGAGCCATGACCTCCTGGACCATCGGCTTGACGACGGCCTCGGTGCGCGGGCGCGAAGCTCCTTCGGGGAGCTGTACGCCGGCGAATATGACGCCCTGGTCTTCGTCGGGAAGGAAGGCCGTCGGCGAAATCTTAAAGACCGCCCAGCAGCCGAAGGCTACGGCGGCGAAGAGCAGGAACGGGAGGATTCTGCGCTTCGCTATGACGATGGCTCCCGCGACGTAGCCGCGCGTAGAGCTCGCGAGCGCGTTGTTGAACCACTTGAGCGGCCCGCGCTGCACCGGCTCCTGCTCGCGCAGCATATGCGCGCACATCATCGGCGACATCGTCAGGGCGACGACGAGCGAGAAGCAGACCGCGAATCCGATGGTGACGGCGAACTGCTTGTAAATCTGTCCCGTGATTCCCGTCATGAAGGCGACTGGGACGAATATGGCGAGGAAGACGAGCGTCGTCGCCATCATAGGCCCGGTGACGTCCTTCATGGCCTGTATCGTAGCTGTCTTCGGGTCGCACTTGTCGCGCTCCATAAGGAACTGGACGCGTTCGACGACGACGATAGCGTCGTCGACGACCGTACCTATAACGAGGACGAGGCCGAAGAGCGAAAGGGTGTTGATGGTGTAGCCGACCGCGAGCAGCGCGGCGAATGTGCCGAGCAGCGAGACCGGTATTGCGACCGTCGGGACGAGCGTCGTGCGCCAGTCCTGAAGGAAGAGGTAGCAGACAAATATGACGAGCGCGAGCGTCATGAAGAGCGTGAGGATGATTTCCTTGATCGTCTCCTGAACGTACTCGGTCGAGTCGTACTGCACTTCGAGCTTCATATCGTCGGGCAGGTTCGCCCGGATCTGTTCCATGACCTCCTGAACGCCCGACATGACGTTAAGGGCGTTCGAGCCTGA
Organism: Candidatus Caccocola faecipullorum; assembly: GCA_018716365.1. Lineage (GTDB taxonomy): Bacteria > Synergistota > Synergistia > Synergistales > Synergistaceae > Caccocola > Caccocola faecipullorum. The sequence goes on along the minus strand of DVKA01000241.1, from coordinate 2,845 downwards.
GGTCTGCGACATCGCTATCATAGCTGCCGGAGCGTCGTTGACGTCGGCGTTGAAGTTGTAGGTCTCCGCGCCGAGCTCTATGCGCGAAATGTCCTTCAGTTTGACGAGGCCGCCGTCGGAAGCGGTGCGGACTATTATTTCTTCAAATTCCTTGACCGTCGAAAGGCGTCCCTTCGCCATCAGCGTATAGACGAGCGGGCTGTTGATGTCGCTGCCCGGGCGCGCGCCTATGGAACCTATCGAGGCCTGTTTGTTCTGGCTCTGTATAGCCGCCGCGACGTCCTCTATCGAGAGGCCGAGCGATGTGATGCGCATCGGGTCGAGCCAGACGCGGATACTGTACTTCGCGCCGAAGACCTGAACGTTGCCCATGCCCGCGACGCGCTGGAGGCGGCTTCTGATGTTCGCGTAGGCGTAGTTCATAAGCTCAAGCTCGTCGTATGTGCCGTTCGGCGAGGTCAGCGCAAGGAAGCCCAGCGTGTCGGAGAACGAAGTCTCGACTGTGATGCCTTCGTCTACGACCTCCTGCGGCAGCTGCGGCTGAACCTGCGAGACGCGGTTCTGGACGCGGACGAGCGCCATGTCGGGGTCTGTGCCCGTGGCGAAGGTTACGTAGAGCGTATACTCGCCGTTGTTGCTCGAAGTCGAGTCCATATAGATCATACCCTCGACTCCGTTGACCTCTTCTTCGAGAGGCGCGGCGAGGGTGTTGGCTATCGTCTCTGCGTCGGCTCCGCGGTAGGAGGTGTTGACGCGTATCTGCGGCGGCGCGACCTCGGGGTACTGCTCGACCGGCAGCGAGAAGATGGATATTATGCCCGCGAGCGCGATGACGATGCAGACGACCATCGCAAATCGCGGACGTTCGATGAAGAATTTAGAGAACATTTTTTAATTTCCCTCTTTCGGGGCCTCTCCGCCCTGCGCTGCGGCCTTCTCAGCCGCGGGCTTCTCGCCGGCGGAGGTCTCTATGCGGACCTTCGCTCCTGGACGCAGGCGCTGAAGTCCGGCGACGGCGACGTTCTCGCCCGCCTCAACCCCGCTCGTGACCTCGCGCAGCTCGCCGAACTCGCGTCCGAGCGTCACGCGCGCCTGACGCGCCGTGTTGTCGGCGTTGATGACGTAGACGTAGTCGCCCTGCTCGTCGGCCATGACCGCGGTCTGCGGGACGGCGTTGACTATATGGCTCTTGACGGGGTTGGTAAAGACGCGGACCATTTCGCCCGGAATCAGCATTCCGTCCTTGTTCGCAAAGCGCAGGCGCATCATTATCGTTCCGGTTGTCTGGTCTACCCTGTTGTTCTCAAAGTCGCGCTTGCCGGGGACGTTGTATTTCTCGCCGTTGCTTAGAATCAGGCTCGTGTTGTAGATGGAGCCGTCCTCCTTGAAGAGCGAGAGCTGGTCGAGGTAGTCTCTGTCGGGCAGCGGGTAGGAGACGCGGATGGGGTCCATCTGGACTATCGAGGCGAGCTCCGTTATCTGCGGCGTCACGTAGTTGCCCTTCGTGTAGAGCGCCCTGCCTATCTTTCCAGTTATCGGCGAGGTGATGCGGCAGTAGCCGAGGTCTATCTGCGCGAGCTTGAGAGCCGCCTTCGCCTGCGCTACCGCGGCCTTGGCCTGGAGGAAGTTGCCCTCCGCCGTATCTCTGTCCGTCGCGGAGACCGCGCGCTCGCTCGCCGCCGTTACGCGTTTGTAATACTTCTCGGCGGTCACGAGGTTCGCCTCCGCCTGCTGGAGCTCAGCCTTGCGGAGCTGCACCGTGGCCTCGTACTGCTTCGGGTCTATCTGGAAGAGGAGCTGTCCCGCCTTGACGACGGAGCCTTCCTTGAAGCAGACCTTCGCTATCTCGCCGGAAATCTGCGGCTTCACGGAGACCGACTGAATCGACTCGACGCGGCCCACGTACTCCGAAGGCACAGACGAGGCGTCGAACTTTTCAACCTGCTTGACGATGACCACCGGCTCCGCGGCCGCCTGCTGCACAGGCTGCGACGAGCCGTCCTTCCAGGCCTTGTAGCCGAAAAAGACGACTGCGATAACCACGACCGCGGCGGCTATCTTCACCCACGGAGACTTAGGGTTGCCCTTGATCTCCACGTTCTTGTTTTCTCCATTTCCCTGCATTTTTCAGTGCCACCTACACTTTCAATTTTTTGTTTATCTGTATTCCCTCGTTCTGGCAGGGATTGCCGCCTTTACGCTTCGCTCTTCACCGAGAACTCTTTCGTGAGCGCGTCGAACAGAATGTCGAGGCTCTCCGGCAGCTCCTCCGGCAGCGCGCCCGCGAGCTGCGATATTCCGAAGCCGTGGAAGATGCTGACGAGAAGCACCGCGGCCTTGTGCGCGGACAGCGACTTGCGTATCCTTCCGGCCTTCTGGCGCGTCACTATGTACGTCTCCATCTGCTTGATGTCGCGAGTCCTCGCTTCGTGAAGAATCTCGTCGACGCGCTCGCGGATGTCCTGCGGCCACTCGTGGCGGCGGATCATAAGCTCGTGCAGCTTCTTCCAACGCTCCTCGCTGCGCAGGCGCTCAAGCACCTCTTTCACATATCCGCGCAGCGAACCGACGGCCTCGGGCGAAGCCTCGCACAGCCCCATATACTTATCGCAGTCGCCGGCGCAGAACTCCTCGATTATCTTGATGAGGATGTCCTGTTTGTTCTTGAAATGCCAGTAAAAGGCGCCCTTCGACAGACCGATGCGCGCCGTTATCTCGGAGACGGAAGCGTTCGCGAAATTCTTCTCGCTGAAGATGTCGAGCGCCGATTCCATAATGCTCATCCTCGTGCGCATCGCTTCCTCCTTAGTCCTCCGCATTTGATTTTCCCTCCCTTTTCACCCGA
>DVKA01000026.1 GCA_018716365.1 Candidatus Caccocola faecipullorum | reverse complement strand
TTCCCGAAGCTGCGCGTCGAGCCGGTGCGCGGCAACGTCAACACGCGGCTGCGCAAGCTCGACGAGGGGCAGTTCTCCGCGCTCGTGCTCGCGGCGGCGGGGCTTCAGCGCGTCGGCCTCGGCGGGAGGATTTCGAGATACTTCACGACGGACGAGATGATTCCGGCCCCCGGGCAGGGAATACTCGCCTGTCAGGGACGCGCCGGCGAGAGCTACGATTACCTCGACGCGGTGCGCTGCGAGGCGGCGGCCTGCTGCGCGCGCGCGGAGCGCGGATTTTCGGCTGAGCTTGGCGGCGGTTGTACGGCCCCCGTCGGAGCGTACGCGGAGATAATTGGCGGAGAGTTGACGCTTCACGGCTTCTACGCCGATGAGGCGGAAGGAATATACAGAGAAGGGCGCGCCTGCGGGCGGCCCGAGGATGCCGAAGAGCTGGCGCGCGGCCTCGCGCGCAGGCTGAGGGAGGGAAAGTAATGGCGGCCGGCAAGGTTTGGCTCGTCGGCGCGGGTCCGGGAGACGCGGGGTTGCTGACGCTGCGCGGGCGCGAAGTCATGGAGCGCGCCGACGCGATAGTATTCGACAGGCTCGTCGGCGACGGCGTGCTCGCGATGATGCCCGAGCGCGCAGAGAAGATAAACGTCGGCAAGGAGGGCGGACGCCACCCCGTGCCGCAGCGCGAGATAGAAAAGATACTCGTCGAGAAAGCTCTCGAAGGCAAGAACGTCGTGCGCCTCAAGGGCGGCGACCCCTTCGTCTTTGGACGCGGCGGCGAGGAGATAGAGGCGCTGAAAAAAGAAAATATAGAGTTCGAGGTCGTGCCGGGCGTAACGTCGGCGATAGCCGCGCCCTCCGCCGCGGGCATCCCGGTCACGCACCGCGGCCTCGCGGCCTCGCTGCACATAATCACGGCGCACACAAAGGAGGGCGGCATAGCCGACACGGACTACGCCGCGCTCGCGCGCCTCGGCGGAACTCTGCTCTTCCTCATGGGCGCGTCGGCGCTGCCCGACATCTGCGCCGCGCTGACGAAGGCGGGCATGTCGCCCGACACTCCCGCTGCCGCCGTAGAGCGCGGGACGACCGCGCGCCAGCGCCGCATCGAGGGCACGCTCGGCACGCTGACCGAAATTGCGAAGCGCGAGGAGCTGCGCTCGCCCGCGATAATAATCGTCGGCGCGGTCGCGGCTCTCGGAAAAGAATTTGAATGGAAGAAATTCCTGCCGCTCTCGGGACGCAAGGTCGTCGTCACGCGCCCGCGCGGACGCGCCGGGAAGCTCTGCGCGAAGCTGCGCGCTCTCGGCGCTGAGGTCGTAGAGTGCCCCTGCATCTCGACGCGCACGATGGACGTGACGCTGCCGCCGCTCGGCGGTTATGCGTGGCTCGGCTTCACGAGCGCGACGGGAGTCGAGAGCTTTTTTGAGCTTCTCGCAAAAGAAGGGCGCGACGTGCGCGAGATCGGAAGCGCGAAAATCGCGGCTATCGGCGGCGCGACCGCGGAAGCGCTGCGTGTGCGCGGCCTCGCTGTCGATTACGTGCCCGATGTCTACGACGGCGCGTCGCTCGCGGACGGCCTAGCGCCGCTCGCTGCGGGCGGAAAAATTCTGATGCTGCGCGCGAAAGAGGGCTCGCCCGAGCTGACGGAGCATCTTCGCGCCGCGGGCGCGGACTTTACAGAATTTGCGCTTTATGAGACAACTTACGAAAAGCCCGCCGTCCTTCCCGACGGCGCGGACGCGGCGCTCTTCACGAGCGCGTCCACGGTGCGCGGCTTCGCCGCGGCCTTCGGCGGCCCCGTCGTGAGGACCGCCTGCTGCATAGGGCGGCAGACCGCCGAAGAGGCCGCGAAGCAGGGCTTTGAAGAGATAAGGACCGCCGAGAAGGCGACCCTCGATTCGCTTATAAAAACACTGGAGGTTGATGAAAAATGATATTCAGGCCGAGAAGACTCAGAAGAACCGCGGCGATACGCGACATGGCGGCCGAGACAAGGCTCTCTCCCTCTATGCTCGTTTACCCCGTATTCATACGCGAAGGCAAAAACATAATCGAAGACATACCCGCGATGCCGGGGCAGAAGCGTTACAGCCCCGACACCTTCCCGAAATTCCTCGAAGAGACGGCGAACGCCGGAATAAAGTCGATACTCCTCTTCGGCCTCCCCGAGCATAAGGACGAGCGCGGAAGCGGCGCGTGGGACGAAAACGGCGTAATCCAGCAGGCGCTGCGCGTCGGAAAGAAAAATTTCCCCGAGATGACCTTCATCTGCGACGTCTGCCTCTGCGAGTACACCTCGCACGGCCACTGCGGACTGCTCAAGGGCGAGACGGTCGACAACGACCCGACCGTTGAGCTGCTCGCTAAGACGGCGCTCTCGCAGGCTCAAGCCGGAGCCGACGTCGTAGCTCCGTCGGACATGATGGACGGTCGCGTCGGCGCGATACGCGAAGCTCTCGACGGCGCTGGCCTGAACGACACGATAATATTCTCCTACGCCGTCAAGTACGCTTCGGCATTTTACGGCCCATTCCGCGAAGCCGCTGGCTCGACGCCGGCCTTCGGCGACCGCCGCAGCTACCAGATGGACCCGCGCAACGTGCGCGAGGCTCTGCGCGAGGCTGAGCTGGACATAGACGAGGGCGCGGACATGATAATGGTCAAGCCCGGCCTGCCCTACCTCGACGTGCTGTCGAAGGTGAAGGAAGCCTTCGACGTGCCGACTGGGGCCTACTGCGTCAGCGGCGAGTACTCGATGATAAAGGCCGCCGCGGCGAACGGCTGGCTCGACGAGGAGCGCGTCGTCGCCGAGAGCGCCGTCTGCCTCGCGCGTGCGGGCGCTGACATAATCGTCACCTACTTCGCGCCGGAGCTTGCGAAGATGATGAAGGAGGGGCGGCTCTAATGGACCGCAA
>DVKA01000240.1 GCA_018716365.1 Candidatus Caccocola faecipullorum | reverse complement strand
ACCGCGATGAAGGCGATAGAGAAAGCCATCCAGAGTTCGAGCCTCGGCATCACTCCGCAGAACGACGGCTCGTCTATCCGTCTCAACCTGCCCGAGCTCACGCAGCAGCGCCGCGTAGAGCTTAAGAAGATGGTCAACAAAATGGCGGAAGAGGGGCGCGTTGCGGTCCGCAACATCCGCCGCGACGCGATAGAGGCGCTCAAAAAGCTCGAAAAAGACAGCAAGATAACCGAGGACGACCTCAAGAAGTATCAGAAAGAGGCGCAGGACAAGACTGACGCCTTCATAAAGAAGATTGACGCCGCCCTCGCCGAGAAGGAAAAAGAGATAATGGACAAATAAGCCGTAAAATTACGATACGGCGTGAATTTCATGCGTTTCGCCTCCGCGTCCCGCGCGGGGACGGAACGCAGTTTTTTATCTGGAACCGGCGGACGAGGCATGAACGAAAGCGAATTCTTCAAAAAAATAAGAGCGGCCGGAGGGCGCGGATACCTTGCGGGCGGCGCGGTGCGCGACATGGTTATGGGGCGCGCGGCGCACGACAGGGACTACCTTGTCTGCGGAATGCTGCCGGATGAATTTACCGGACTTTTTCCCGAGGCGCGGCAGGCAGGAAAATCCTTTCCTGTCTTTTTGCTTGAAATCGGCGGCACGGTATGCGAGGTCGCCTTCGCGCGCGTCGAGCGTAAGACGGGGCGCGGCTACACCGGCTTCGAGGCGAGGTGTGGCAAGGATATAACGGTCGAGCAGGATCTCGTCCGCCGCGACACTACGATAAACAGCATGGCGATGGACGACGAGGGGCGCATAATCGACCCATACGGCGGAAGGGCTGACATAGAGCGGAAAATCATCCGCGCGACATCAGCGGCCCATTTCGCCGAAGATCCGGTGCGCGCGCTGCGCGCCGCGCGTCAGGCTGCGCAGTTCGGCTTTGAGATAGAGCCCGCGACGCTCGCGCTGATGGGGCGCTGCGCCGAAGAGCTTAGAACGGAGCCCGCCGAGCGGAAATTCGCCGAACTTGAAAAGGCGCTCGGTTCGCCCGCGCCGTCGCGTTTTTTCCGCGCGCTTCTCGCCGCGGGGCTGCTCTCGCAGGAATTTCCGAAGATCGCCGCGCTCATGGGCAAAAGCCAGCCGCCGGAGTACCATCCCGAGGGCGACGCCTTCGAGCATACGATGATTGTGACGGACACGGCGGCGGCGTGCGGCGCTTCGCCTGAGGCGGTCTTCGCGGCCCTGCTTCACGACATCGGCAAGGGGACGACGCCGGAAGATATGCTGCCTCACCATTACAGGCACGAGGAGCGAGGCCTCGCGCTTCTTCCCGAAATCGCCGCCGCGCTGAAGATTCCGAAGCGCTGGCGCAAATGCGCGGAGTTCGTCATACGCGAGCACATGCGCGCATCTCTCGTAAAAAACCCTTCAAAGATACGCGACCTCGTGCGCGCTCTTGAAAACGGCCCTATTTCGCGGCGGGACTTTGAAATTGTAATCGCGGCGGACAACGGCGGAAAAATCCCTGAATGGCTCGCCCGTTACGACGAATACCTCGCCGTCCTCAAATCTGCGTCGTCCGCGCCCATTCCAGAGCGGCTGCGAGGTGTGCAGATAGGCGAGTATATTCGCGGGCGCGAGGCTCACGCTCTGAAAAAATTCATAACGGACGAAAGGCCGCGGAAGCGCGGCGGGGAGGATAAATAATGAAACTGAACGACCCTGATTACATGCTGGTGCGCGTCGTGGACTACGACCCGAAATGGCCTGGGATGTTCGAGGCCGAGGCGGCGCTTGTGCGCGAAATCATGGGGGACAATCTGATAACGATTTTCCACATCGGCAGCACCGCGGTGCCGGGGCTGAGAGCGAAGCCGGTCATAGATATGCTGCCTGTGGTGCGCGACGTCGCCGCGCTCGACGGCCTTATGCGCGAATTCGCCGCGGCGGGCTATGAGGCTATGGGCGAGTTCGGACTGCCGGGCCGCCGCTATTTCAGGAAGGGCGGCGCAAAACGCACTCACCAACTGCACGCCTACCAGTACGACGCCGTGCTATCGATAACGCGCCACGTAGCATTCCGCGACTATATGCGCGCCCACGCCGAAGCGCGCAGGGCGTACGGCGAACTCAAGACGGCGCTCGCCGCGCACTTCCCCGACGACATCGGCGCCTACTGCGACGGAAAGGATGCGTTCGTCAAAGAGTACGAGCGGCGCGCGCTGATATGGCACTGGGAGAGGCTTTCTGCGGTTCGTCCCGCTTGACTTGGAGCCTGCTCGAAGATATAGCATTCTTGTAAATTTGTGTGTGGCGGTGAAGTTTATGAAATACAGAGAACTTGGAAGGACGGGGCTGAAAGTCAGCGAGATAGGCGTCGGCTGCGAAGGCTTCGTCGATCATGATGGAAAATACACGCAGGCGCTCTTCGACCGCGCCGCGGCTGGCGTCAACTGCTTCGACCTATACTCGCCTTCGCCCGAGGTGCGCAGCCTTGTAGGCGAGGCGCTGCGCGGGCGGCGCGATAAATTTGTGATTCAGGCGCACCTCTGCACGGCGTGGAAGAACGGGCAGTACGAGCGCACGCGCGACATCGACGAGGTGCGCACCAGTTTCGACGACCTGCTTTCGCGCCTCGGCACGGATTATATAGACGTCGGCATGATTCACTACGCCGACTCGCTCGACGACTGGAACGGTGTCGTGAACGGCCCGGTCATGGAATACGCGCGCGGGCTCAAAGCTGCTGGGAGGATAAAGGCTGTCGGCATGAGCAGCCACAACCCCGAGACGGCGGCGGCCGCGGCGAAGAGCGGCATTGTTGACGTTATAATGTTCAGCGTCAACCCCTGCTACGACCTCCAGCCCGCGGGCGAGGACTGCGAACAGCTATGGAACGGCGAGAGCTACGCGAAGCCGCTCGTCAACATGGACCCGGAGCGCGAGGCGCTCTACGAATACTGCCAGAGCGCGGGCGTCGCTATTACCGTGATGAAGGCCTTCGGCGGCGGAGACCTGCTCGACGAAAAACTTTCGCCGGCCGGCAAGGCGCTGACTGTGAACCAGTGCCTGCACTACGCGCTGACACGCCCTGCGGTTGCGACGGTTTTCGCGGGCGCGCACACCGTCGAGGAACTTGAACTGTCGCTCGCCTACGAGGATGCAAGCGACGCGGAACGCGACTACGCCGAGGCTTTCGCTTCGTTCCCGAAGATAAGCTGGCGCGGACGCTGCATGTACTGCGGTCACTGCGCGCCCTGCCCGAAGGGAATAGAGGTCGCCTCAGTGACGAAGTTCCTGAATCTTGCGAAGGCGCAGGGGGTCGTCCCCGAGACGGTGCGCGAACATTACGCAGTTCTGCCTCACAAGGCGGGCGAATGCGTCGAGTGTCGCGCCTGCGAGAAGCGCTGTCCGTTCGGCGTCGAGGTTGTCGCCAACATGCGCGAGGCGAAGGAAATTTTCGGAAACTAGTCCAACGCGCGCCCGCGCCGTCGTTTTGCGGCGCGGGCGCTCTTTTATGCTTCGCCCCTCAAATTTAGAAAAACGAAAAAAACGCTTTTCCTACGTTCAACATAAAATCCTTCAATCGCCAAAAAGTGAAAATTTCA
>DVKA01000239.1 GCA_018716365.1 Candidatus Caccocola faecipullorum | reverse complement strand
GTCGTACAGGCGATAAGCAATAAAAAAATAATCTGTTGGAGGTATTTCTTGATGAATGAGAAGCGTAAGCAGGTCATTGAGAAATTACTGGAAAAAATAAAGAGCGGCGACATCGTCTCGAACAACAAGCTGCTTCCTGAAAGGCAACTTGCCGAGGTGCTCGGCGAAACGCGTCCCGTTCTCCGTGAAGGGCTGATTGCGCTCGACGCGATGGGCGTCGTCGACATCAGGGACAGACAGGGTATTTTTCTTTCGTCGCACGAAGAAAACGCAGCGAGGACGATGTTGCAGAAGGTACACGGATGGCCGGCGGATATACTCTCGCGCGCTATGGAGGTCCGCCAGATAATCGAGCCTATCGCGACGGGCATCGCGGCGTACCGGCGCAGCGAGAAGGATCTCGAAAAGATGCGCGCCTGTCTGGAGCATATGAAGGAGCTCTCCGAGCAGTCGGGACAGGAGGCGGCGGATAAGGGCGCTTACTGGAACACCGCGCTCCACACGATCATCATAGACGCCACGGACAACGCATATCTGTCGCGCATCTACGAGAGCGTCATCACGGCGATAGAACAGGGAATGTCCATGATGCGGATTAACACCCCGCCGTCGGCGGAGGGCGGACGTTTCGTCGCGTACCGCGAACATGTGGAGCTTTATAACAGAATAAAAGAGGGAGACGTTCACGGCGCCGAGCTGTGTTCGGAGAAGCATCTTCAGCACACGATAAACGCGCTTGTCCAAATAGGCTGCATCGTGCCGTCGTCAAATTTATTCGAACAGAAATTCGCCGGCCTCGCAAGATAGCGCGGCGGTTATTATACTAAAGAAAGGGTTGAGCGTAGTGTTTTTTGACCGTCCCATTCCGTACAAGCTGATAAAGGCGAACTTCAGCGGCTTCCCGAGGATGATAAAGATTAAGCAGAAGTTCCCCGACGAGCATATCACCGACATCGACGAAGCCGTCCGCGAAGAGATGTCGAAGCTGCCGCTGCCGGATTTGAAGGGGAAGCGCGTAGCCGTTACAGCAGGAAGCCGCGGTATTCCGAATTTCATGGAATGCTGCCGCGCGATAGGGCGCGAGCTTCGCGCGCGCGGCGCCGAGCCTTTCGTAGTGCCCGCGATGGGAAGCCACGGAGGCGGCACGGCGGAGGGTCAGAAAGAAACGCTCGCCGCGCTCGGCATGACGGAAGAGACGCTCGAAATGCCTATCCTGGCCACGATGGACACAGTCGTCCTCGGCCGTTCCCCCGAAGGGGTCGAGGTCAACTGCGACGCCAACGCATACGCCGCAGACTATATAGTCGTCTGCGGGCGCGTGAAGCCTCACACGGACTTCCGCGGCCCGATAGAGAGCGGCCTCTGCAAGATGATGATAGTCGGCCTCGGCAAGCATCGCGGGGCCGTTTCGTTCCACAAGACCGGCGGCATTCACGGCATGAGCGAACGCCTCCAGAGCTCGGCGAAAATTTTCATAGAAAAGACGAACATCCTCTTCGCCATGGCGATGATAGACAACGCATATCACCAGACGAAGCGCATCGAGGCGGTAATGCCGCAGGACGTCCTGACGCGCGAGCGCGAGCTGCTGAAAGAGGCGGCGGCCGCAATGCCGCGAATCGCCTTTGAAGATATAGACACTCTCGTCGTCGATCAGTACGGCAAGGAAATCAGCGGCGCGGGCATGGATCCGAACATCACTGGACGTTTCCTCTTCGCGCCTGAGATGAAGGCCCCGGGCTATCCGCATCCGAACAAAATCGCCGTCCTGCGCCTGACTGAGATGAGCCACGGCAACGCCGCAGGGCTCGGGATAGCGGATTTCGTATGCAGGAGGTTCGCGCAGGAACTCGACCTCGGCGCTACGTACACGAACAGCCTTTCGTCGCCGCTCTGCATGGCGAAGATTCCGATGGTGATGAACAACGACCTCGACACGATATATGCCGCAGCCTCGGCCTGCGGAAAGACGGACATGAAGGACGTGCGCATCGTGAGGATTCACAACACGCTTGAGCTCGACCATATATGGGTCTCGGAGAATTACCTCCCGGAAATAGAGGCGAACCCGAACATCGAAATACTCGAAGGCCCCGTCGATATGAAGTTCAACGGCGAGGACAATCTGGAGGATTTGGACTAGACGGACAGAAAAGCAAACGGCGCGGGGTGCATGGCTCCGCGCCGTATTTTTTTATCCGCGCGCCGGCCGGCGCGCGGCGGGCTATTTGCTATTTAACCTAATATCTCGATATTGGGCTGCGCCTTCGCCTCGTCAAGCAGCGCCTCGCTGATTTCAAATTCGTCCATCGCAAGAGTGCTGCGCAGGCGGACGATGCGGGGATGTTCCTGGTCTATGAAGCGGCAGGTCTTCACAGCCATTTCGACGGCCTCTTCTTCAGTGTCCATGATTACCGGTATCTGGCAGGCCGTCGGGTTGCAACAGGCGAAGCCGTTGGCGTAGGTTGCCTTTAAATCCAGTTTGTCGAAAAATTTCCGCGTGATGAAGTCCGCGACGTTGACGGCGATTCCGTTGCCGTGGCTCGCTTCCGTCAGGTCGCAGACGACTATGCGCTGAATCTTCGGGCCGCTGAAGCTCTCCATCGGCCCCGCGCTGCTGCGCCCCGTTATGTTCGGGTCCATACCGGCGCCGCTGATGTCTTTTCCGAAATTTTCGACGACAAGCACATCCACCGTCTCAAACGGAATGCGCGGGAAGAGCTTTTTGGAAAATTCCAGCAACTCCGGCTCGCGCGCTAAAAGCGCGCCGCCCGGCACGGCTTCGATGAGCGCAGTATCGTCATAGGCGTTTTCCACAATTGCAAGGCCGAAACGCATATCGACGCAGGAGAGGACTTTGCGCCCCGCTTCGGGGATTATGCGCGCGAAGTTCGACGTGCCGTAGAGGTGCAGCATATTGGCCCCTTTCGCCTTGCCGAAGCCGATACACAACATTTTCACAAGGCCGCTTTCGATTGGGCCGGAGAAATCCGTATGCAGCTTGACGCGGTTGATTGGGAGCACCCAATCGGCCTCATAGGCGGCCTTAGAGAAATGGATTGGGATGCCAGTTTCGCTTTCTCCGAGAAGGACGGTCTCCATGGAATCGTTTATGGGAACGCCCATGCTCTCCTCCGTTATCCCGTACGAAGCCAGAGTTTCGCGCTGCCCCTCCGGCGTCGCGCCGCCGTGGCTTCCCATCGCAGGGACGATGAAGGGTTTCGCGCCGAGCTCCGTCAGGCGCTCTATAACCGTCTTCACAATTTCCGCCAAGTTGCGTATTCCACGGCTGCCGCAGCCGACTGCGACGCGGTCGCCGGGGCGCACAAGCGAGCTTATTTCTGGACGCGCGAACTGTTCCAGAACGGCCGCGCGCACATCCTCTATCCTGCGGGAGTCAAATTTCTGACGTATCCGTATCATTCTTCAAACCTCATTAAAAAAATATTATATGAGGAGAAAAGCAGGCTTTTCTCCTCATGCTTAACAAAAGATTCTATACTGCGCCTAAAAGGCGGCGAAGTTTAGGCTTTGCCTTCGGCCTCAAGCGCGGCCATGGATTCAACGTGTCCCTCTTCCGCTTCAAGTTCTGCCAGAAGTTTCGCCTGCTCCTCGTCGGAGAGGTTGAACATACCGATGTTGAAGGCCGCGAGCAGGAGCGCGATGACCGGGCACATATAGCTGAGCGTCAGATACTTGAAGTAACCTTCCGCGCCGTAGATGGACACTCCGAGAGTCGCCATATAGAAGGCTCCAGACTGGCCCCACGGGAAGAGGCAGGAGACCGTTGTGCCGACGTCTTCAAGGGTACGGGAAAGCGCGGGAAGGCCGAGCTTGTTTTTGACGTAGCATTTTTTCCACGCGGCGCCGACGAAGACTGAGCTGAGGTAGGAGATACCGGCGACGGCGTGAACGACGAAGATGGCTATTTCAGCGGTGAAGACGGCCTTGACGCGGGTATTTGCAAAGTTCATGAGCGGTTCGACGGCCTTGTCGAGTATGCCGCAGCGGATCATGATAGCGGTAAGCGAGAAGCCCGTGTAGCATATCATGACCGTGTTCGCCATGGAAATCATACCGCCGCGGTTGAGCAGGTAAGAAACCTCGTAGAGTATATCCATTCCCTGCGGAGCGACGCTTGTAACCTTAAATCCGCTTATCGCAGCAACCGTACCGACCTTCATCGTAAACTCGGGGCCCTGGAAGATGACGCCGCAGAAAATAGCGAGGGCGCTTGAGATAATCAGCGAAGGAATGGGGGGCTTCTGCATTACGGCCAGCACGAGGAGCACGATAACCGGCAGGAGAAGCACAGGCGTGAGGTTGTAGATCTGGTCGAGCTGGGCTATTACAGCGACGGCGGATTCCGGCACGTCCGCGAGGCCGCCGGAATGCAGGCCGAGCACCGTGTAGAACACGATTGCTATCAGCCACGCGGGCATCGTCGTGTAGAGCTGCGAGTAGACGTGGCTCCAGAGGTCGTTTCCGACGCAGGCCGGAGCTAGGTTAGTCGTCTCGGACATCGGGGAAATCTTGTCTCCGAAGATAGCGCCGGAGATGATGGCCGCCGCCATAATCGCGTCGTTGCATTCAAGTATGCGGCCTATCGTCATGCAGGCGATGCCTCCGGTTGCGACCGAGGTCCACGAGGAACCGGTCAGCACCGAAAGCGCGGAGCAGACGAGCAGCGCGCTGACGTAAAGGAATTTCGGGCTGATGATTTCAAAGCCGTACTTGACCAGCAGCGGGAGCGTTCCGCTGAACATATTGGCGCCGAGATAAAGACCGATCAGCCAGAGGATGCAGACGGTCGGGGCGAGGTGGCCGAGCTTCGCTGATAAAGCCTGTTCGAGCTCGATCCACGTATAACCGAGGTTATAAGCAAAAGCAGCCGCGATAATGGCGGCAAAAAGCATTGTGGCCTGCACCGGTATGCCGAGGATCATGGCTCCGATAACGATGCCGAAAACAAGGACTACGCATAAATAGGCTTCACCGTATGATGGAACTCGTTTTTCTTTTGCTGTTTTAGCCATAAGTTTTATCTCCCCTTTTCATAAATCTCTGCGGCGCCGCGATTTTCGCCGCGGCGCGCGCATCGCGTGACGGAATTATTTTTTTATGCCGAGTTCTGCAATCGCCTTGTCGAGCTCGGCGCGCAGCCAGTCCGAGCAGGGCTTCAGCGGCGTGCTTACTTCGCCCACTTCGACGCCTATTTTTCCCATCGCGTATTTCATCGGGCCGGGATTGATTTCGGCGAAGAGCAGATTGAAGAGAGGATAATATTTTTTCTGGAATGCCGTGACCGCTTCGATGTCCTTGGCTTTGGCGTCTTCAAAAAACTTGGCCCATGCCGCCGGAATCAGGTTGGCGGAGGCTATGATCGCGGCTTCCGCTCCGAACAGTACGTGACCGCCCATCATGAGGTCTTCGCCGCTCATGACTGTGCATATATCTCCGACGTTGTAAACGAGCTCGACGCAGCTGGCGAACGAGGGCGAACATTCTTTGATGCCGCAGCAGTTGGGTACGTCTTTGGCGAGGCGGATAAAAGTAGCCGGCTTAATGTCCGTGGTGTTCTTATAAGGAATGTTATAAACTAAAAAAGGACTCTGGAAGCCTTCGTCAAACTTCTTGAAGAAATCATAAATCCCATCCTGCGACGGCGTGACGTAATAGGGCGTAAGGACGAGAGGAACGTCCGCTCCAGCTTCGCGGAATAATTTCGCCGCTTCGACAGAACCGCAGATTCCCGGCTCAAGCACGCCGGCGACGACCGGCACGCGCCCCGCCGCCGCTTCAACGGCGGCCTTTACCGCGCGGACGCGCTCTTCCATAGTAAGGGCGACGTATTCGCCGCTGCCTCCGAGAACCAGTATTCCCTTAATACCGCTCTCAATCTGCCAGTCGACGAGCGCCTTCATCTGCGCTTCGTTGACTTTGTTGTTCTCATCGAACGGCGTGACTACAGCTGTGATAACGCCTGAGAACGGTTTGCCGTTAAACATAAACTTCATCTCTGCACCTCCGTGTATCGTCTTGAGACTTTAGCCGCTGATGATCCAAATCATCATAGAAGCCGATATATACCTCCTTTCTTCGCGCTTCCTGCTGCCTTAGGTTTTTTAACGAATTACGCTTTGTGTACGCAATAGCCGCTTATGTTGTTCA
>DVKA01000238.1 GCA_018716365.1 Candidatus Caccocola faecipullorum | reverse complement strand
GCGTTTACTTCGCCTTCAGCCCCTCCATCGATATCTTCAGATGCTCTTTGATCAGCGCCGCGCATTTTTCTTCGTCATGGGCTTTTAGCGCTTCGAGTATAGTGATGTGTTCTTCGAGGCTGGGGTTCGTGTCGAAGTCGAAGAACGATTCGAAGAATATCATCTGAACGAAGATGCGCGACAGAATGTTGCGCACGTATCCGGCGAGCGTGCTGTTGCCTGATGATTCTGCGATAATGATGTGAAATTCGTCGTTGACCTTGAGGTACGATTCAAGATCTTTTTTTATGAAAATCTCGCGCTCGGCGTTTATCTGTTCCTGGAGCAGGCAGAGCTGGAGCGGCGTGATACGGCGCGCGGCCTTGCGTACCGCCATGATTTCGAGAGTCTCCCGCACCTCGTAAGTGTCTATTATCTCCTGTCTCGTAGGCGATGTTAGGCATGCGCCCCAACCAGGCACTATCTGCACGAGTCCTTCGCTCTCGAGGCGGCGCAGAGCCTCGCGCACCGGCGTGCGGCTCACGTTCATCTCTTTTGCAATCGCGACCTCGGGCAGACGCTGTCCGCTCGTCAGCGATTTTTCAAAAATTTTCCTTCTAAGCTGTTCGTAAACGAATTCCGAGGCCGTGTGCCCCGCTCCCGCCGTTATCGGCATGACTATCACTCCTATGAATCACGCTCTTTATATTACATCAAACGGACGGCGGCGAAAAGTACGCCGCGCGCAGTAATCTCGCAAGCTTTTGTCCCTTGTGGGATAGTTCAGCACGGCGGCCAGCGCGATGAGGCGAAGGAGGTTTATCTGCGCGCACCGGTCACGCACAGTTTGCGAACCGCGGCTTTATGGATGAAATTATCAACGGCTTGGCTGTATCTGTTAATATGGAAAAGATGTTGCATAATAGCAGTTCGTCCGATAATTTCATACGTTCGCAGTACGTGTTGTATTTTTGCTCCATTTGCGCCGCACTTGCCGGCGGGACGGAGTCCTCGGCTATTGACTAACGGCAGTCTTTGTTATATAAAATAGCTACATAATATGCTGTATACAGTGCATACGATAAATAAATTTAATAGATAGGGAGAGATAAAAATGCTGGACCTTAACAAGCTCTGCGGCATGAACGGCAAGACGGCCATCATCACCGGCGCGGCTTCGGGCATCGGCGCAGGTATCGCGCGCTTCTTTGCGGACGCGGGCGTCTCAGTCGTGATCGCTGACATCAACGAAGAGTTGGCCCACAAAGTCGAAAAGGAAATCAACGACGCGGGCGGACATGCCGAGTTCATGCGCTGCGACGTTACGAAGGAGGCCGACTGCAAGGCCGTCGCCGACGCGGTCGCGGCGAAGTATCCGCGGATAGACATCCTCGTGAACTGCGCGGGCGTCGCACGCCGCCGCACCGTCGAGACGCTCGAGGAGAAGGATTGGGATCTCGCGCTCAACGTGACGCTCAAGAGCGTATTCCTCATGAGCAAGCACGTCGTCCCGTATATGAAGAAGGCAGGCGGCGGGAAAATCGTCAACATAGGCTCCGGCTGGGCGCTCAAGGGCGGAGACCACGCCGTCTCGTACTGCGCGGCGAAGGGCGGCGTCTGGAACATGACGCGCGCGATGGCTATCGACCACGGCCCGGACAATATCAACGTGAACTGCGTCTGCCCAGGCGACATCGACACTCCGATGCTTAAGAGCGAGTGCGAGCAGCTGGGCGGCGTCTACAACGATAAATATAAGGAAGAATGCGCGCAGCGTCCGATGGCGCGTCTCGGCACGCCGCAGGACGTAGCGATGTGCGTTTTCTTCCTTTGCAGCGGAATGGCGCCGTGGGTCACCGGATCGTCGCTCGTCGTCGACGGCGGCGGAATTGCGTAAGGAGGCGCGAATATGTCGAAGAAGAAGATGTTCCCCTACATTCCGAACTCCGAGGAGAAGGTCCAGCGCGAGATGCTGGATTATATCGGAGTGAATTCCATCGAGGATTTGATTTCCGACATTCCCGAAGATATGCGCATGAAGCACAAGATGCAGCTGCCGGAGCCGTTCTGCGACGAGGCCGGCCTCGCGCGCCACGTCAACGGAATCCTAGGCAAGAACAGGACGGCGAACGAACTCATCTGCTTCCTCGGCGCGGGTTGCTACAACCGCTACGTTCCCGCGCTCGTCGACGAGGTCGTGAACCGTTCGGAGTTCCTGACGGCCTACGCCGGAGAGCCGTACGAGGACCACGGGCGTTTCCACGCGATGTTCGAATATCAGTCGATGATGGCTGAACTGCTCGACATGGACGTCTGCAACGTGCCGAACTACGACGGCAGTCAGGCCGTCGGCACGGCGCTGCGCATGGCCTGCCGCATCACGCACAAGGACGAGGTCATAATCCCCGGAAACATCAACCCGGACACGCTGCGCGCCGTAAGGACCTACCTCCAGCCCGACGTTAAAATCACCTTCACCGGCTACAACCAGAAGACTGGCCGCATATGCCTCGACAATCTCCGCGAAAATCTGACTGAGAGCGCGGCGGCGGTGCTCGTGATGAATCCGAACTTCTTCGGCATAATCGAGGAGCGCGCGCAGGACATAGCGGAAATGGCGCACGCGAAGGGCGCGCTTATGGTCGCATACGTCGAGCCCTCGACGCTCGGCGTGCTGACGCCTCCGTCGCAGTACGGCGCGGACATCGCCTGCGGCGACATTCAGGCGCTCGGCCTCCACATGAACTACGGCGGCGGCGTCGCAGGATTCATTGCGACGAAGGACGAGCCGAAGTTCGTAGACGAATACCCGTCGCGCCTCTTCGGCATCGCGCCGACGAGCGAAGAGGAGTGGGGATTCGGCGACGTCCTCTGGGAACGCACGTCGTTCGCAAACCGCGACCACGCGAAGGAATTCGTCGGAACGCACGCGGCGCTCTGGGGCATCGCGGCGGGCGTCTACCTCGCCTCGATGGGGCCGCAGGGTATGCGCGAGCTCGGCGAGGCGGTGCTTCAGCGTCAGGTCTGCCTGAGGAAGAACCTAGCGGGGATCCGGGGCCTTTCGCTCGACAGGTTCTCCGGCACGCCGTTCCAGGAATTCGTCGTAGATTTCTCGGCAAGCGGGAAATCCGTGAAGGAAATCAACGAGGCGCTGCTTGAGCGCGGCATACTCGGCGGCTACGACCTCGGCGCGGCCTTCCCCGAGCTTGAGGGATGCGCGCTGCTCGCGGTGACGGAGCAGACTTCCGCGGACGACATAAAGGCCCTCGCCGCCGCCCTCGGCGAAATTCTCGCGTAAGGAGGCCCACCGATGAACAATCTTGAAAGAATGAAGAAATTCCATCAGGCTAAGTGGAACGAACCGATAATATACGAACTCAGCGAGCCCGGCGAACGCGCGGTGCTCGTCCCCGGGCCC
>DVKA01000237.1 GCA_018716365.1 Candidatus Caccocola faecipullorum | reverse complement strand
CGGGGTTTCGTTGCGGATGCTGCCGTCGGCGCTGCCTTCGCGCTCGGCGCATTTGACGACGTCCCAGAGCGCTAGGCCGCGGGCGAGGATGAAGCGATAGCGTGCGTCGAAGCAGGCGTCGGGCGTTTTGCCCCATGCTCCGTAGATTATTTTCCAGAATTTGTTCTGCGGGTGAGCGTAGTAGCGCGCCTCGGCGAGCGAGCGGACGCCGGGCAGCGAGCCGAGTATCAGTATTTTTGAATTTTCGTCTATCAGCGGGCCGAAGCTGTATTCCATCGCGCGTCCTCCGTCGTTGTGCCGTACTGCGATATTATAAACGTTAATCCGGCGTGCCGCGCAAGAGTTTGCGGTCTTCATACGCGCGCGTGGGGACCGGAACAGTCAAATTCCACAGGTATCGTGATTAAAAGCCGCTGGCCCCGCGTCAGGCGCGGAGCGACGAATTGTGCTGTCTCTTGCGTAAAGTTACGCCGCCATATTACGGAGGTTTCCGCCTTAAAATTGCGATAGCGGTATCGTTTGTCCGCCATTAGGTCGACCGGTAATACCGCGTGCTCTGCGCGTGCGTCGGATGCCCCATGGCGCGGCGCTCCGTTTTCGGCCGCGGAGGCGGCGCTGTATCCCGCGCCTCGCGGCTGCGCGTTCCTGTTTTTTGCATAATTATTGTGCAATCGGTTGAATTTGCACTATGGCGAAAAAATTTGTCTATTCAGGGCTTGACGTTTCGGCCGTTGAGGGTATAATACTCTGGAAATTGAACGCTGGGTGAAATATAAAAATTAACAAAATCATAGTTTCGGTTTATTTTTCACCTTGGCGCGAGGGAGCACGGAGTGTATGGAGGATTTCGTTTATCTGACTTTGAGCGACGGTTCCGTATGGCGCGGGCGCGGCAGGCTCGATGGCCCGGTGGAGGGGGAAGTGGTCTTCACGACGGCTTCCTGCGGCTATCCGCAGACTTTGACCGACCCGTCGTACAACGGGCAGATCATTGTTTTTGCTTTTCCGCCAATCGGAATTTATGGAATAGACAAGGATAATCTTGAAAGCCGCCGCGTCTGGGCGCGCGCCGCGCTGATGACGCGCCTCGACGAAACGGAATGCGGACGCTTCGAAAGTTTACACGACTGGATGGCGGAGAACGGCCGCCCGATAGTCCACGAGATAGACACGCGCGGGCTGATACTGAAAATCCGCGAGGTCGGCTCGATGATGGGCCGCCTCGACGCTGTTCCGGCGCGGCCGGAGTGCGCGGAGCTGCCGCCTACTCTTGTGCACGAGGTTTCGTGCGAGACGCCGGTGATAAGCGGCGGGGGCGATTTGACCGTCGCGGTGATGGACTACGGCGTGAAGGAGAATATCATCCGCAGCATGGAGCGGCGCGGTTGCCGCGTCATACGTTTCCCGCATGACACGCCGGCGGATACGGTGCTGGGCAGCGGCGCGGACGGCGTGCTGCTGAGCAACGGCCCGGGCGACCCCGCGGTGCTGGAGCGCGAGGCCGCGGAGGCGGCGAAGCTTCTCGGCAAACTGCCGCTGCTCGGCGTCTGCCTCGGAAATCAGCTGCTTGCGATGGCCTGCGGCGGAAAGACGAAGAAGTTGTCCTTCGGACACCGCGGCGCGAACCAGCCGGTGCTCGACCTCGCGACGGGGCGCGGCCTGCTGACGAGCCAGAACCACCAGTATGCGGTCGACGCGGCGAGCCTCGCGGGCACGGAGCTCGAAGTCGCCTACAAGCACCTCGGCGACGGCACGGTCGAGGGACTGCGCCATAGGCGGTACGACGCGCTCTCCGTTCAGTTCCATCCAGAGGCTTCTCCTGGGCCGGAGGACGCATCTTACATTTTCGACAATTTCATCGACCGCATGAAGGCGGCGCGGTAGGGGAGAAATTAGTATGAGAGACGCAACTATAAAGAAAGTTCTTGTGCTGGGGTCCGGCCCGATAAAGATAGGTCAGGCCGCGGAGTTCGACTACGCGGGCACGCAGGCCTGCCGCGCGCTGAAAGAAGAAGGATGCAGCGTAATCCTGCTGAACAGCAACCCTGCGACTATTCAGACGGACAGCTCCGTCGCGGACGTCGTATATATCCGCCCGCTGCTGCCGGACGTCGTAGAGGAAATTCTGAAAGAACACAGCCCCGACGGAGTTGTAGCGACGCTCGGCGGACAGACTGGGCTGAACCTCTGCATGGAGTGCGAAAAGCTCGGCATGTGGAAGCGCCACAAGTGCCGCGTCCTCGGCACACAGCCGGAGGCGGTGGAGCGCGCTGAGGCGCGCGAACCCTTCCGCCGCGCGATGCTCGACGCAGGCCAGCCCATCATAGCGAGCCGCGGAATATCGTCGGTCGCCGAGGCTCAGGAGTTTGCGCTGCACACGCCTCTGCCGCTCATTCTGCGCCCGGATTTCACGCTCGGCGGCTCCGGCAACTCAGTCGTGCGCGACGTTGAGAATTTCGTCGTCCAGACGGAGGACGCCCTTGCCGCATCGCCGGTAGGCCACGCACTGATTGAACGCTATCTCGAAGGCTGGCACGAAATGGAGATAGAGGTCGTCCGCGACTGCGCCGGAAACGCGCTCGCTGTCTGCGGCATGGAGAACATCGACCCGATGGGCGTCCACACCGGCGACTCCGTCGTCGTCTCGCCGCCGCTGACGCTCACGGACAAAGAATGGCAGATGCTGCGCACCGCTGCGCTCAAAATTGTAGACACGCTCGACATCCGCGGGGCCTGCAACGTGCAGTTCGCTCTCGCGCCCGACGGCAGCGAGTATTATGTAATAGAGGTAAACCCGCGCGCGAGCCGCTCCAGCGCCCTCGCTAGCAAGGCGACCGGCTATCCGATCGCGCGCATGGCGGCGAAGATATCGCTCGGTCTCGAACTGACCGAGATGGCGAACCCCGTCACCGGAGCGGGCAGCGCGCTCTCCGAACCGGCGCTTGACTACGTTGCCGTCAAGGTCCCCTCATGGCCCTTCGACAGCTTCCCGCAGGCGGACTTCACGCTCGGCCCGCGCATGAAGGCGACGGGCGAGGTGCTCGCCATAGGCACGAATTTCGCACAGGCGCTCACCAAAGCGTGGCGCTCCGTCGCGCGCGGCAAAAGCCTGCCCGATAAAAAGCTGCGTTCGTGGGATACGCGCAAATTATGGGAGCAGGTCAACCGCCCGACGCATCTGCGCCTCGACGCGATAACGGAGCTTCTGCGCCGCAGCTCGACGACCGTCGAAGAGGTTGCGCGCAGGACGCACATACGCCGCTATTTCATAGAACAGCTCAACGCGATACAGCTCGCCGAAAAATATCTCGAAGAGGACGGCGCCGTCAACGGCAACATAGCGAGCGCCGCGATGCAGGGCTTCACCGCCTCACAGATAGCCTGCGCCGCCGGTCTGACGGAGGAAGAGGCCCGCAAAATTATAAAAGAAGAGGGCTGCGCCGCCGGCTACCGCGAAGTAGACGGCTGCGCGGGCGAGTTCCCATCCGGCTCGGGCTACTACTACGGCGCTCCGGGCGCGGGCGACGACCCGCACGGCGCGCACGAGGGAGGCGTAGTGGTCCTCGGCTCCGGCCCAATACGCATCGCGCAGGGCGTGGAGTTCGACTACTGCTGCGTCAAGGCCGTCGAGGCTCTGCGCCGCCGCGGCGTCCGCGCGATAATGATGAACGTCAACCCCGAGACCGTCAGCACCGACCACGACATATCCGACGCGCTCTACCTGGAGCCGCTGACGGTGGACGACGCGATGCCCATACTTGAACGCGAAAAGGCCGCCGGCGTATTCGCATGCTTCGGCGGGCAGACCTCGCTGCGCCTCGGCCTCGACCTCGCCGAACGCGGCGTGAAGCTCTTCGGCCCGGGCGCGGAGGTCATAGAGGCGGCGGAGGACCGCGGACAGTTCTCGCGGCTGCTTGCGCGCATAGGCGTGCCGGAGCCGAAGGGCGTAGACGTCGCCTCGGTCGAAGAGGCGCTCGAAGCCGCGGACAGACTTGGCTACCCGCTCATGGTGCGCCCGAGCTTCGTCATCGGGGGCGTCGCGATGCGCGCCGTCTACGACGAGAAGGCTCTTGTCGCGGTACTCAAAGAGGCCTTCGAGGCGGTGCCGGGACAGAAAGTCATGGTAGACCAGTTCCTAGCGGGCCGCGAGTTTGAATGCGACGCGCTCTGCGACGGAGGCGACGTGCTCATACCAGGCATATTCGAACACATAGACCCGGCCGGAATCCACTCCGGCGACTCGATCGCGGTATTCCCGAGCTTCTCGCTCACGAAGGAGCAGCAGGACGAAGTGCTGAACTTCGTCTCCACGATATCGCGCGAGCTCAACGTCCACGGCCTGCTCAACATTCAGTTCGTCCTGCGCGGCGGGGCCTTCTGGATCATCGAGGCCAACCCGCGCGCCAGCCGCACAGTCCCCATCGCGAGCAAAATATCCGGCCTGCCGCTCATAGACATAGCCGTCGGCCTCGCGCTCGGCGAAAAACTGCGCGACATGCCCTACGGCGTAGGCCTCCATCCCGAAAGCGGCCTCTGGGGCGTCAAGGTCCCCGTCTTCTCCAACGACAAGCTCCCGGGCCTCGACCCGAAGCTCGGGCCGAGAATGATGTCCACCGGCGAAAGCCTCGGAATGGCGAACAACCTCTCCGACGCGATCATGGAAGGGCTGCGCGGCACGGGCTGGACGCCGCCTCAGGCCGGGCGCAT
>DVKA01000236.1 GCA_018716365.1 Candidatus Caccocola faecipullorum | reverse complement strand
TCGCGCAGCGCCGCGCCTATCGCGTCGAGGAACGCGCAAATCTCCGCGCAGCCCGTGAAACGGTGGACGAAGCCGCAGAGCGCCGCCTCGTGGTCGCGGTACGACGTACCTTTCAGATATTCCGCGGGATGAGGCCCGAGCGTATCGAGGACGCGCGAAACGCTCTTCAGTATATGCGCGACGCGCCCGTAGGCGAGGCCCGAGGCTATGAGCCCGACGGCCTCGCGGTCGACGGTATCTTCGTAATCGTATAAAAACTGCAGAGGGTCGGGCGAGACGTACTCGCGCCTGTTGTAGTCCTCGTAAATCTTTTCAAATATGCCGCGGCTCGCAATGCGGGACTCGCGTGTTTCAAGCGGCTTCACGGCGTTACTTGAGCGCGTTGAAGCCGAAGGTCGGCGCGGTCTTGGGCGATTTACCCTTCTTCACGAGGTGATAGCCCGCGTAGGTCAGCGGCGCGGCCTCCTTGAACCACAGCGCGCTCTGCACCTCGCCGACGAAAAGCACGTGGCTCGGCATCTCGAGCGTCCGGACGACCTTCGCGTCGAAGGCGGCTATCGACCAGTCCTTTATGAGCGGAGCGCCCGTCGGCCCCAGCTCGTACTGCACGTTGGCGAACTTGTCTATGTCGCGCCCGGACTTAAAGCCGAACTGTCCGATGAAGGTCATCGGCACATCCTCCTCGAGCACCGCGACGGAGAAAATTCCGCTCTTCTGTATAAGCTCCGTCGTCAGGTTCGCCTTGTTGAGGCAGGTCGCCACACAGAGCGGCTCAGAGGTTATCTGCATCACGGTGTTCGCTATCTGCCCGTTGAGCCGGCCGCCCTCCGCCGTGTTCACGATATACATGCCGTAGGTGATAGAAAAAAGCGCCTTCATGTCCAAAGTCTGTTCCATAATCCGCACCCCCCGGATAAAATTTGTGCGCGGCGTGCGCCGCGCACCTTGTCGCCGTATATTTGCGGTTTTATCTCGCCGCGAGCTCCTTGTCTATCATCGAGAGAGAAATCGGCGTCTCGCCGAGCTTCCTGAACTTCGTGAGGATCGCCGTCGCGGTCTCCTCCTCCTCGACCTGCTCGTTGACGAACCAGCCGAGCATCTCGCGCGTCGCGTGGTCCTTCATCGCCTCGGCCTGCTCGACGAGCCCGTAGATGAGCTGCGTGACCTTCTCCTCATGTCCGAGCGTCTGCTCGAAAACCTCGGTCGCGCTCTGCCAGTCCCTGCGCGGCTCGGCTATCGCGCCGAGCACAACGCGGCCGCCGCGCGCGGCGACATACTTGTAAAGCTTCATCGCGTGCTCCTGCTCCTCGCCCGCCTGCTTGCGCATCCAGTGGGCGCATCCGGGGAGGTCGTTGGCCTCGAACCACGCAGACATCGAGAGATAGAGGTAAGCGGACTCGAACTCCGCCTGAATCTGTCCGTTGAGAGCCTGTTCCATTTTCGCGTCGATTACCATATTGATCACCTTTCTGCCGTTGATATTCTAAATCAAAATCATTATCAATATCATAGCCCATTCCCCGCGAAAGTCAAGCGCAAACTGACCTTTACCATTATACTATGAAAGTTCGGATTTTCTCTAAGCCGCCGCGAAACGCCCGCGCTCCCCCGCGCGCGCCTTTCAGCATAAAAGCCGACGTCCGCGGCGCGCTTCAAGCTTTGACTGACGCCGTAATTGGGGTAAAATATTTGTGATCACTTAAATAACCGATTCCGGGAGGTGCCGGCGTGGAAATAAGACCGGTAACAATCGGCGATGCCGAGGCAATAGCTGAGATAAGAAGGCAGGACGGCGTGCGCGAAGGCGTGCTGGGCCTTTCGAGCGAGCGGGTTGCGGTGACGGAGGACTTCCTGCGCTCGTTCGGCGAAAGAGACAGAGGCTTCGTCGCCGTCGAAAACGGGGAAACCGTCGGCTTCGCCGTCATGCTCGCGAACAGGGAAGAGTGCCGCGCGCACAGCGGCTTCATCGCAGTCATGGTAGACAGCGGCCGCCAGCAGCGCGGCATAGGCGAAAAGCTCCTCTCGCGCATAACAGACTGCGCGGACAACGAGCTCTCGCTCCACCGCCTCGAGCTGCTCGTGCTCACCGACAACGAACAGGCGATAAAACTTTACAAGCGCCACGGCTTCGAAGTCGAGGCGACCAAACATCACGCCGCGGTCGTCAGAGGCCGCTTCGCAGACGAATACCTCATGGGCCGCCTGCGCGCGAAGGAGGCGGCGAAATGAGAATACGTCCCGTAAAGCCCGAGGACGCGGCGGCGATCAACCGCATCAACGAAAACGTCCAGACGCAGAACATATTCAGCAACATAGCGAGCCACCACTTCGACGACGCTGAAAAGCTCATCGCGAACCTCACGCAGTTCGACCACATGCTCGTGCTCGAGACCGAGACGCCGCCGCTCGAGCTCTGCGCCGCCGCGCTGCTGCGCGTCAACCCGCAGATATACCGCCGCCGCATGGCGACGCTGCGCATAATCGTCGACAAGAAATGGCAGGGACAGGGGCTCGGCAAAGCGCTCGCCGCCGCCGCGACGGACCTCGCCGACAACGAGCTCATGATCGAGCGCGTTGAAGT
>DVKA01000235.1 GCA_018716365.1 Candidatus Caccocola faecipullorum | reverse complement strand
GACGAGTTACTGGGATGAAATTCCGGCCTGGGCGAAAGATGATAACGGAGACTGGATCATAGGCTACTACGGCACGATTGCGATAATCACGAACAGGAAGCTCGTCCCGAACCCGCCGAAGTCGTTCGCGGACATCCTCGAGGGCGACTACATGGTGACGCCGGGCAACGTCGCGCAGGCGACGCAGGCGCAGAACGCGCTGCTTGCCGCCGCGATTGCGAACGGCGGCTCGGAATCGAACCTCCAGCCGGGCCTCGACTTCTTCCGCAAGCTCGCGGAGCAGGGGCGCATCGACCGCGGCGAGCCGAACGTCGCGCGCCTCGAAAAGGGCGAGATTGCCTGCTACTTCGTATGGGACTACAACGCGCTCGGCTACCGCGACCAGTTTAAGGCCAACAACCCCGACGCGGAGTACGACGTCTGCATCCCCGCCGACGGCTCTGTGCAGAGCGGATATGCGACGATAATCAACGCCTACACGAAACGCCCGCACGCAGCGGCCTTCGCCCGCGAGTACATACTCAGCGACGAGGGGCAGATAAACCTCGCGCGCGGATATGCGACGCCGATACGTTCGAACGTGCAGCTGCCGGACGACGTGAAGGCGAAGATGCTGCCGAAGGAGCAGTATGCGAAGGCGCGCCCGATTCAGGATTTCAAGGCCTGGGAGGAGGCCGCGAAGACCCTCGGCGCGAAATGGCAGGAAGAGGTAATGGCCTACGCGAAGTAGAGCGCTTGTCTGCGGAGCCAGATTTTACTTTGCTGGCTCCGTTTTTCTCGTTACGATTGGAGATATTCTATTGAAAAACAGCAAACGACTTTATCTCGCCGCGCTGCTGCCGTTCGCGCTCATCGTGCTGCTCTTCGAGCTGATGCCGGTGGCGGCGACTGTGATGCGCAGCTTCACCGCGGAGGGCGGCGGCGGATTTACGCTCGAACATTACTCCGCGATATTTACGAAAAAACTTTACCGCACGGCTCTGGTCAACAGCCTCTGGGTGTCGGTGCTTTCTTCGGTAATCGGCCTCGCCGTCGCCTTCTGGGGCGCGAAGGCCTATAAATCGGCGAACGGCGGCCTGCGCAACATGTTCCTCAGCGTGCTGAACATGACCTCCAACTTCTCCGGCATCCCGCTCGCCTTCTCCTACATCATCCTGCTTGGGAACGTCGGCGTGCTCGTCATGCTGGGCAAGCACCACGGCATAGCGGCGCTTGCGGATTTCAACATTTACAGCATCTGGGGGCTGCTGCTCTGCTACATATACTTTCAGATTCCGCTTGCGACGCTGCTGCTCATCCCAGCCTTCGACGGCCTCAGGAAAGAATGGCGCGAGGCTGTCGCGCTCCTCGGCGGCAGCGAGACGGTCTACTGGCTCAAGGTCGGCCTGCCGAACCTGCTGCCGAGTATACTCGGCACATTCAGCGTGCTCTTTGCGAACGCGGTCGCCGCCTACGCGACTGCCTACGCGCTTATGCAGAACAACTTCGCCCTGCTGCCGATAAAGATAACTGAGCAGTTCGTCGGCGACGTCGTGCAGCGGCGCGAATTCGGCTCCGCGCTCGCGGTCGTGCTGATGCTCCTCATGACGGCGACGATAGCGATAAACGACAGAATCCTCAAAATGAAGACGAAGAAAGCGAAGTGAGGTGCGGAATATGAAATCAAAATCCGGCGGAAAATTCGCCATAGGGCTTATAATCGCCTATCTTCTGCTCCCGCTCGTGCTGACGCTGATATATTCGCTTTTCACGGAGTGGATGGACATCTTCCCGAAGGGCTTCACGCTGCGCTACTACGCGGAGATATTCGCGGACCCGATATTCTGGGCCTCGCTCGCGCGCACCGTCGTGATTTCGTTCATTCCGGTGTTCATCACGGCCGTCGTCCTGCTCCTTGCGATGTACGCGGTCGTGCTCTATATGCCGGGGCTCGATAAATATCTCCAGATAATATGCACGATACCCTACGCGATTCAGGGCGTCATACTTCCGGTCAGCGTCCTCTCGCTCTACGCTGGAGCGCCCGCGCCCTTCTCGAACCGCATAGTGATGCTCGTGCTCACCTACTGCGTCGTAATCCTCCCCTATATGTATCAAGGGATAAAAAACAGCCTCGCCGGCATAGACGCGCCGCGGCTCGCGGAGGCGGCGGAGATGCTCGGCGCGGACAAGTTTTATGCGTTTTTCAGGATAATCGTCCCCTGTATGCTCTCGGGCGTCGTCATAGCCTCGATGCTTTCGATAGCGCTCATCTTCGGGGACTTCGTAATCGTCAACACGATAGGCGGAAGCTACTATTCTACGGCGCAGATGTACCTTCTGAAGAAGATGTTCATCTCAGGCCAGCTGACAAGCGCCGTCATCATGGTGCTTTTTGTGGTAACTCTGCTGATTTCGGCGGCCGTGTTCTTCTTTAAGTCGAAGACCGAGGACGCCGCGGGAAGGAGATAAATTCAATGAGCTATATAAAATTTGAGAACGTAGTTAAGAAATTCGGCGACAACATGGTTTTGAAGGGGATAGACCTCGAAATAGAGCGCGGCGACTTCGTAACGCTCTTGGGGCCGTCCGGCTGCGGCAAGAGCACGCTGCTGCGCTGCCTCTCGGGGCTTGAGGACGTCAGCGGCGGACGCATCTTCCTCGACGGGAAGGACATCACCTACACCGAACCGAGCAAGCGCGAAATCGGCATGGTTTTCCAGCAGTACAGCCTCTTCCCGAACATGAACGTATTCGACAACATCGCATTCGGCCTGCGCATGAAGAAGAGGCCGCATGACGAGATAGCCGAGAAGGTAAAAAAAGCGGTCGAGATGGTCGCGCTCGAAGGACGCGAGAACGCGATGCCGTCGGAACTCTCCGGCGGACAGCAGCAGCGCGTCGCGCTCGCGCGCTCCATCGTAACCGAGCCGAAGGTTCTGCTCCTCGACGAGCCGCTCTCCGCGATAGACGCGAAGCTGCGCAAATCTCTGCAAAAGGAAATCCGCCGCATACAGCGCGACATGGGCATAACGACCGTATTCGTCACGCACGATCAGGACGAGGCGATGGTGATGTCCGACGTCATACATCTCTTCAACGCTGGGCGCATAGAGCAGTCCGGCAGCCCGATAGAGATGTACACGAGGCCCGCGAGCACCTTCGCCGCAAGCTTCATCGGCAACTACAACATTTTGTCAGACCGCGCATTTTCCGAACTTACGGGAAAATCCTACTCTGAATCGAACGAAGTCGCCGTCCGCCCCGAAACGGTGGAGCTGTCGCAGGACTATGCGCCTGTGGACGGAGCCTACCAGTTCGACGGGAAAGTAGTAGACCAGACGCCGCGCGGCAACGTGCTGCGCTACCGCATACTCGCGAACGGGCAGGAGATACTCTCCGACACGCTCTTCCGCAGCAAGGCGCTCTTTGCGAACGGCGACACGGTCCACATCACGATAATGGACAGGAACTGCATAAGGCTGTAACGCCATGGAAGATATACGCGGATTCTCCGAGCGCGGAAACTGGTACAAGGGCAACCTGCACAGCCACACGACGAACTCCGACGGACACCTGACGCCTGCCGAGTCGGTGCGCATGTTCCGCGACCACGGTTACAGCTTCCTCGCCTTTACAGAACACGACAGGTACAGCGACTACCGCACCGACTTCGACGGCGGCGACTTCATCATCATACCTGGCTACGAAGCTTCGGCGGTGCTCTACAAGGACTTCGGCCTCAAGAAGCGCCTCAAGGTCCACCACGTCAACGCGCTGCTCGGCACGTCGCGCATGGTGCGCGAAGCGCGCGAGCCGCTGCCAGAACACCTCGAATTCCTGCCGCAGCGCGTCTACTTCAAAGAATGGAACGGCGCTGCGGTGCTGCGCGACATGGTCGAGCGTATGCGCGGCATGGGCTTCATCGCGATGTACAACCACCCAGTCTGGTCGCGCGTCTCCGAATACGAGTTCGCGGGCGAGGCGGGCATCTTCGCGCTCGAAATATTCAACTACGACACGGAGAACGAAAGCGGCACGGGCTTCGACACGACGCACTGGGACGTCATGCTGCGCGCCGGGCGGCGCGTCTGGGGTACTGCGACCGACGACAACCACAACGAAGGAATCTTCGACGACTCCTGCGGCGGCTGGGTGACGGTGCGCGCGCCCGAGCTGACGCACGACGCGATAATAGAAAACCTGCTCGCGGGGAATTTCTATTCGTCGTCTGGGCCCGAAATCTACGACTGGGGCGTGCGCGGCGGCCGCGCCTACGTCGAATGCTCGCGCGTCAGCCGCATAAACTTCATCGCGGGCGGCGAAGTCGGCGACGGCACGACCGTCATGGGCAGCCCCTTCGCCGGCGAACTCACCTGCGGCGAATACAAACTCAAAGGCCGCGAGACCTACGTCCGCGCCGAATGCATAGACATATACGGCAGAAAGGCCTGGACGAATCCGATATTCCTGAAATGAGCCGCGGCGGCGCGGAACTCCGCAAACCAGCGCCGCTTATCCATAAACGCCTCGCGCGGCGGCACGCTTCCGCCGCGCAAGGCCGGCTGCCTAACCCCCCTTTCATCTCCTCACAACGAGAAGCGCGGCGTAAAATCCGCCGCGCTTCTCGTTGTGCGTCTGCCGCGGAAATTTCTTCCCGCGCCGTTATTTCCTGAAAACTTCCGTCACTCTGTCGAGTATGCCGTTCAGCTGGGCTATTGCTACGCCGTAGTTGGTTATGGGTACGTTTGCTTCCTGGGCTTCGATTATGCGGGACATGAGCTGTTTGCGCGTGAACATGCAGCCGCCGCAGTGGAGGATGAGCGCGTATTCGCGGAGGTTTTTCGGGAAGTCGGGGCCGGCGCAGATGTCTGTGGTGAGGGTTTCTCCGGCTTTTTTGCGGAGCCAGCGCGGAAGTTTTTCGCGGCCTATGTCTTCGTTGAGGGGGGCGTGGGTGCAGGCTTCGGCTATGAGCACTTTGTCGTGCGGGCCGAGTTTTTCTATCGCCTTTGCGCCTTCGATGAAGACGGAGAGCTCGCCTTTGGCGCGCGCCATGATTATCGAGAACGAGGTGAGCGGCACTTCGCGCGGCAGGATTTTATCTACCTGCGCAAAGACCTGCGAGTCTGTGATTACGAGCGCGGGCGGTTCTCTGAGCGCGTCGAGCGTTTCGCGGAATCTGTCTGCGGTGCAGACGAAGGCGCTGCCGCCGTTGTCGAGTATGTCGCGGATTACCTGCACCTGCGGCAGTATGAGGCGGCCTTTCGGGGCCTGTATGTCCTGCGGCGCGACGAGGACGATTTTCGCGCCGGGCTCGTATAGGTCGCCGGTCAGCGCCGGGGCTTCGAAGTCCGACGGCGCGTTTTTGACTATTGCGGAGAGCAGCTTCGCGCGGTCGCTTTTGTCGTTCGCCGAGAGCGCGGTGAAGGGGACGCCGAGTTCTGTTTCGAGTTTCGCGCGCAGCGCTTCGGCTTCGTCAGGCGCAAGTTTGTCCGTTTTATTGAGCGCGCCTATTACGGCGGTCTTTCCGGCGCGTAGCTCGGCGAGCCACTCGCGTTCGCGCGACGTGTCGCGCGCGGTCTCGGCGGCTACGACGAGGACGGCGAGGTCCGTCCTGTCCATCATCTCTTTCGAGCGCCCTATGCGGAGCGCGCCGAGGTCGCCTTCGTCGTCGAGGCCCGCGGTGTCGATTACCGCTATCGGGCCGAGCGGCAGCAGCTCCATGCTTTTTATGACAGGGTCGGTGGTTGTGCCGGCGTGTTCTGAGACGAGCGCCGTCTGCTGGCCAGTGACGAGGTTGATAAGGCTCGACTTCCCGGCGTTGCGCCGTCCGTAGAATGCTATGTGCAGCCTGTTCGAGCGCGGCGTGTCTGTGAGCGCCATTGTGCGCGGCCTCCTTTACTTTTTCGAGACGGCGGCCTTTACTGTGACGCCGCTGATTTTTCCGAGTTTGCCTGTGAGCGCGCTTATTTCGTCGGTCGTGCCGTCGAGGACGACGGATATGACGGCGACGCCGCGTTCGCGGTACGGGATGCCGAGGCGGCCCACTATGAGGCGGCTGAATTTGTGCAGCGCTTCGTTGACTTCCTGCGCGCTGTCTGGATTGTCGATGATTATGGCGGCGACGCCGATTCTGCTTTCCTCCATCTTCTGATCCCCCCGGATATAAAAAGGGCCTTTTCTTCCAGAGAAAAGGCCCGTCTGTTTCTGTGCCGTGCTTTTCCCTGCCCGCGGAGATTTCCCCGGGAACGGAATGACGTTTTGTAAATTATACCGCGGCGCGCGCTTTTACGCCGCCCCTTCGCCGGGCAGAGGGTGTTTCGCCTTGTCCAGCGCGTCCTGCTCTTTGTAGAATTCCTCGATTTTCGCAAGGATGTAGCGGCGTTTCTCTTTCTCATTCAGCCCTTCGGGAAGCTGCGCGGGGTCTATCGGGTCGCCGAAGGTTACTGTGAGTTTGCACGGGCGTGGGAAGCGCATGTGCGGCGCGAGCGCGCGCCACGTGCCCGCCGCGTAGGTCGGGATGACAGGCGCGCCGGTCTTGAGCGACATTATGGCGACGCCGCCTTCGAGCGGCTGGAGCCGCCCGTCTTCGGTGCGGTGGCCTTCGGGGCAGATGAATACGTTGTAGCCTTCCTTTATGAATCCCATGACGAGGCGCAGCAGCGCCGCGGAGCTGTTTTTGTCCTCCTGCGATACGGGGACGGAGCCCATGGCGCGCAGGAAAGCGCCGAATGGGCGGAAGCGGAATAATTTATCCCACGCGATGAATTTCAGGTAGCTCGGGAAGAAGGCGTAGCCGACGACCGGCGGGTCGAGATAGCTCGCGTGGTTCGACGCGACGATGACGGGGCGGTCCTTGGGTATCTTTTCCCTTCCGTATACCGAGAGGCGGTGATAGAGTGTAAAATATATTGTGACGATAATTCGGGTTATGCAGTAGACCCAGTTTCTGTCAGACTTCATTTCTGCTTCCTCCTAAAGCGTTTCTCCCGATAGGATAACGCGCGCGGGGGCGGTTGACAAGCGTGGGAGGCCCGTCATGGCGGACGAAGGGAAAAATACGAAAAAGGGCGGAGACGCGGGCTTCCTGCGGACTCTCGGGCGCGACTTCTTTCTCGGCTGCGTCGCGCTGCTGCCGCTCGCGCTCTTCGTATTCGTCTTTTATTATCTTATCTATCTCTGTGAAATGTTCGGCGCGGTCATCTTCGGCTTCACGCAGTCGCGCCGTTCGACCGTGCTCATCATCGTCTTCCTCGTCTGCCTTCTCGTCTACATCGGGCGCAAGCTGCGGCGGCGCGAGCGCTCGCTGCTGAGTCTGCTCGAACAGCTCGTAATCACGAAAATCCCCGTAATCGGCGGCTGGTACGCGACATTCCGCGACATTTTGCAGACCTTCACGGCGAGCGGCGGCGCGAGCTACCTCGGCACGGTGAAGATCCCCGTGGGCAAAGGCTACGTCATCGCCTTCGTCTCGAAGCGTGAGGAGCTGCCCGACGGTTCCGTCCACGTAACGGTCTTCGTGCCGACCTCTCCGAACCCGACGACGGGCTTCGTCCTCTTCTTCGACGAGAAAGACATTGAATATCTCGACATACCGCCGGAAAAGGCCTTCACGATGATAATTTCGCTTGGAGTAAAATCGTGATGAAATTGCGTGAAAAAACGCGGCAACTCGAAAATTCCGTGTATAATTGCAGTGGGAACCTTATAAACGAAGGCCCGGAGGGGCCGTAAAACCACAGGGAGGTCATTGTTACAATGGAACAGATTCGCAATCTTGATCAGCTTCTCGCCTACGCGAAAGAAGTCGGCCCCATGAAGATAAGCGTCGCGCGCGCCGAAGACGCCGAAGTCATGGAAGCGGTCGAAAGCGCCCGCAAGGCCGGAATCGCCAACGCCGTCCTCGTAGGCGACGAGGAGAAAATAAAAGAAGTCGCCGCCCAGCTCGGCGTAGACCTCGCCAACTACGAGATAGTAGACGAGAAGGGCGGAGAAGCCGCCTCTGCGCTCAAGGCCGTCGAGCTCGTCTCGACCGGGCAGGCGCAGATCGTCATGAAAGGCATGGTTGCGACCGCGAACTTCCTGCGCGGCGTCCTCAATAAGGAAAAGGGCCTCCGCAGCGGAAAAACGCTCTCGCACGTCTACATCCACCAGGTCAAGGGCTACGACCGCATCTTCTTCGTCTCCGACCCCGCCTTCAATATGTATCCCGACATCAAAGTCAAGGTCGACATCGTCAAGAACGTCGTCGAACTCGCGCACGCCTTCGGCGTCGCCTGCCCGAAAGTCGCCGCCCTCGCCGCGGTCGAAGTAGTCAACCCCGACATGCCGCCGACCATCGACGCCGCGCTGCTCACGCAGATGAACCGCCGCGGACAGATCAAAGGCTGCGTCATCGACGGGCCGCTCGCGCTCGACAACGCCGTATCTCCGCACTCGGCCCAGCACAAGGGCATCAAGTCCGAAGTCGCCGGCTACGCGGACATCCTCCACGTGCCGAACATCGAGGCCGGAAACATTCTTGCGAAGTCGATAGTCTACTTCGCGGAGAACAAGACCGCCGCCATCGTCCTCGGAGCCAAGGCCCCCGTCATCCTCACGAGCCGCGCCGACTCGCCCGAGACGAAGCTCCTCTCCATCGCCACGGCCTGCGCCCTCGCCGCGCATCAGGCGAAATAACGGAACAACTCTCGAAGAAGGGGGCCTTCCCCCTTCTTCATTTTTTATTATGGACTGCGGATTCAAAGACGAAATAACGGTGCTCCCCTCCGCCTTCGGCGACACCGGCGTGCGCGTAAGCCGCCTCTTCCCCGACAGGCCGGACGGCACGCACGTGCTGCTGCTCCACGGCGTACACAGCAGCGCGAACCTCGGACACCGCAACAAATTCCGCCACCTCGCGGAAATCCTCGCCGCGCGCGGCGTAACGCCGTGGCTCTGCGAGACCAGCCGCGTCTCCGTAAGCCGCGAAGAATGCGACGAGCCCCTCGCGTGGATAGAAGAATCCTTCGGCGGAAAAACATTCGGCGAAGAACACGACGACTGCCTCGCGGCGCTGCGCCTCGTCCTTGAACGGAAACCCGCGAAACTCTGGATATGGGGCTTCTCGCTCGGGGGCATCATCGCCCTGCTGCTCGCCTGCCGCCCTGAAGTACGCGCGGACCGCCTCGTCCTCTCCGGCACGGGGCTTACCGCGACGCCGGAAGCGGAAAGCGTCATGATGCCCATGCCGGTGCTCTCCACGCTCCGCTCCACAGTAGCGCCCGACATGGTAGACAGGGTGCGCGCCGTAGAAGCCTTTGCATTCCGCGGCACAGAAGACGCCGTATTCACCGAAGAAGCCTGCCGCTCGCTTCTCGGCTCGATAAAAATCCCCGAAGAGCGCAAAAAATTCTATGCGATAGAGGGCGCCGACCATTCGCTCAAAACGCGCGGCGGGAAATACGACCCGCTGATAATGGACGAAATGCTCTCGCTGATGGACGGAAAATGAAGCTGAAAATATTCGCCGCCGCGGCGCTCATAGCCGCGGCCCTCGCAACGGCGGCCTGCGCCGCCGATATAGACTATCAGGAATTCCAGGAAGACCCGCTTGAAACGGCGATACGCAAGCTGGCCGTGCCGGACGGGGCCGCGTGGGACAAAGAAGTCATGCTCTCCGGCGGCGCACCCGACATCGTGCAGGAAATAATATGGCCCCTGCGCGACGGCTACCTCGGGCGCGGCGTCAAACGTACGGGCCGCCGCCACGACGGCGTCGACATGAGCGCGCCGCGCGGCACGCCCATATACGCCGTCCTCGACGGCATCGTCGAAGTCGTCTCCAACAACGGCCCCGGCTTCCGCGGCTACGGGCGCGTCATCGTAATAAACCACGGAGGCCGCCTCTGGTCGCTCTACTCGCACAACTCGGCGAACTACGTCAAAGTAGGCCAGCGCGTCAAACAGGGCGACAAAATAGCCGCCGTAGGCCGCACGGGCCGCGCCACCGGCAACCACCTGCACTTCGAGCTGCGCAACGCAAAAGGAACGCCGCTCGACCCGATGAAATACCTCCCGAAGGAAGGCCGCCTGCCGAGACGCTGACGCGGCGCGAAAAAATACGAAAAGCAAAACCGGCGCGGAAAACGCCGGTTTTTTTGCGCGCGCCGCCCGCGCCGGAGAGGCTGTATAATGTTCCGTGACGGACTCCCGAGGTAAGGGGCCTCGAAGTATGAAGTTTCTCCCAAAAGGGAGGTGAAACCGTGGCTGAAAGCGATGGTAAAGCCTCTCGGCAACGCCGAAGCGGATGGCGACATCTGAAAAGGCGAGAGGGACGTAACTTCGCCGACCAGGTACTCCGTTACGTCCCTCTGTTGAGCCTACTGCTGAGATTGCTTGAGTTAGCGCTCAAGTATCTCCGGTAGCTTAACTACCTGAGAGGATTATAACACTGCCGCGTGTTTACCGTCAAAGCAAAGCTGCGGCACGGCCTCCGCGAAAGCGGAGGCTTGTTATACGGACATCACAAAAAACCGGTGCGGAAAACGCCGGTTTTTTTGCGCGCGCCGCGGCGCTTACTCGCGGCGCGCAGGTTGGGAGAGTTGAAGCGGGTTATGGAAAAATCCGCAGCGTCAACTGGAAAAGGAAGAATTTTACGCTAATCCTCCATCATATAGGGATATTTGAAATCGCGCGGCGGCAGCAGATTCTCCTTAATCGTCCGCGGCGACACCCAGCGGCTCAGATTCAGCCGCGTCCCCGCCTTGTCGTTCGTGCCCGACGCGCGCGAACCGCCGAAAGGCTGAAGGCCGACGCTCGCCGCCGTCGTCTTGTCGTTGATATAGAAATTCCCCGCCGCGTAACGCAGCGCGCTCTTCGCCTCGTCGATCGCGGCGCGGTCCGACGCGAAAACGGAACCCGTCAGCCCGTACGGCGAAGTTTCGTCGCAGAGGCGCAGCGTCTCCGTCCAGCGCGCGTCGTCGTAGACGTAGACCGTCAGAATCGGGCCGAAAATCTCCTCCTCCATAGAACGGAAATGCGGGTCGGAGGTCCGAATCACCGTCGGCTGCACGAAATAGCCCGCGCTCTTGTCTCCAGTGCCGCCGTAAATAATTTCCGCGTCGGACGAATTCTTCGCGTAATTTATATAATCCATGCAGTTGTCGAAAGAGGCCTCGTCTATGACCGCGCAGACGAAATTACGGAAATCGCGCGGGTCGCCCGTGCGCGTCTCCGCCAGCATCGCGCCGAGCTCCGCGTTCAGCTCGTCCCAGCGGCTCGCGGGGATATAGGCGCGCGAAGTCGCGGAACACTTCTGCCCCTGATACTCGAACGCGCCGCGCATCAGCGCCGCGGCGACGGCCTTCGCGTCGGCCGAATTATGCATCAAGAGGAAATCCTTTCCCCCCGTCTCGCCGACGAGGCGCGGATACGAGACATACTTATTGAGATTCTCCGCGACGCCGCGCCACAGGCTGTTGAAAACCTGCGTAGAGCCAGTGAAATGGATTCCCGCGAGATCCCTGTGGTTCAGCACGACGCGGCTGCCAACCGCGCCCGGCCCCGGCATGAAATTCAGCACCCCCGCAGGGACGCCCGCCTCCATGAAAATCTTCATCAGATACCAGCTCGACAGCAGCGACGCAGTCGCCGGCTTCCACACCACCGTATTGCCCATGATGGCGGGAGCCATAGGCAGATTCGCCGCGATAGCCGTGAAATTAAACGGTGTCACGGCGTAGACGAAACCCTCAAGCGGCCTGTACTCGACGGAATTGATGACGCCCTCCTCCGACGCGGGCTGATCGCCGTAAAGCTCGTCCATGCAGTGCACCGTGAAACGGAAATAGTCGATAGTCTCGCTCGCCGCCTCGATCTCAGCCTGCCACGCCGTCTTGCTCTGACCGAGCATCGTCGCGGCGTTCAGCAGATAGCGGTACTTTTTGTCGATAAGCTCCGCGATCTTCAGCGAGACGGCGGCGCGCTCCGTCCACGGCGTGGCGGCCCAGCGCTCGTGCGCCGCCATCGCCGCCCTGATGGCGCGCTCCATCTCCTTCGCGCCCGCCTTGTGATAAACGGCGAGCGTATGCGCATGGTCGTGCGGCATCACGACGCGCCCCGTGTCGCCCGTGTAGACCTCCTCGCCGCCGATAACGAGCGGAATCTCCGCCGTCTCCGATTCTATCTGCTTTATCGCCTCGCGCAGCAGCGCGCGCTCCGGGCATCCCGGCGCGTAACTCATCGAACGTTCGTTCTCCGGCCTCCTGAATCTGAAAAGCGCGTTGTTCATACGAAACCTCCTGAAAACTTTAATCGCAACTTAATTGCAATAAAAATATAACACCGCGCACCCAGCCCATCAAGCAAACAAAAACGATATAAAACAGCAAAAAGCCATATTTAACAGAATAAAAGCATGAGCGAAAATGATTTTTTTGAAAATTTATAGCGTACGCAAAAAACAGCGGAGCGGCGAAAATCCGCCGCGCCGGAGAGGCTGTATAATGTTCAGTGACGGACTCTCGAGGTAAGGGGCCTCGAAGTATGAAGTTTCTCCCAAAAGGGAGGTGAAACCGTGGCTGAAAGCGATGGTAAAGCCTCTCGGCAACGCCGGAGCGGATGGCGACATCTGAAAAGGCGAGAGGGACGTAACTTCACGAGCTGCCTACTCCGTTACGTCCCTCTGTTGAGCCTATTACTGAGGATACTTGAATTTATATTCAAGCACCTCAGGTAGCTTAACTACCTGAGAGGATTATAACACTGCCGCGTGTTTACCGTCAAAGCAAAGCTGCGGCACGGCCTCCGCGCAAGCGGGGGCTTGTCTGTTTTATACGAAAAACGCGCCCCGTATTTGGGGCGCGCTGTTATCCGTCTGACAGCCCTCCGCGCTAAATCCCCATAGCCGCCATCACGGCGGTCATTGCGACCACGCTTATCACAATCGAGATAGAACCGGCGAAGCCGGCCATACCCGTATCGCCGCCGCACTTCTCAGTGAAAATGGGGCAGAGCGCCGACACGGGCGAAAAAACTACCAGCGCCAGAATCTGCCGCGTAACCAGCGGGAAAGGCGTATAGAAATAAAAAAGCAGCGCGAGCGCCGCCGACGCGGCGTAGCGCACCGCAAGCGTCGAAAAAACAGTCCACAGCTCCGCGCCCTTCGTCTTAATCTCAATCATCAGCCCGATCATAAACATCGCGGCGAAAGTGTTAGCCGCGCCGACAGGCTCCGCCAGAGCCACCATGCAGCGCGGCACGCCCCCGATGAAAGAAACCCAGAGCAGCGCCACCACATAAACCACGAAAGGCACAGTCGAAAAAACGCGCTTCACGAACTCCCTCATAGTCGGGCGCGCGCCGCCGCCCAGCGACGGCATGGCCGAAACCAGCGCGTAAGTCCCGCCGCAGGCGAAAAGCGCGTTCCCCATATCGAACATACAGGTAACCAGAATGCCGTAAGGCCCGAGCGCGCCGCCGATATACGGCAGAGTGAAAGTCCCGATCTGATAACCCGGCAGCGCGAACATATGGAAAATCTTATCGCGCCGCGACGAACGCACCGAAAGAAACCACGAAACGCCGATAACCACGGCGTTGCAGACCGCGCCCAGCGCGATAACCGCGAAAAGGGAAAAATCCTGCTTATAACTGCCGAACCCCGTGATAATAGCTGCGGGCAGAGTGATATTCAGACAAAGCTTCGCAACAGCGTCCGCGTCGCCCTTTGAAAAAAAACCCGCGCGTTTCAGCGCGTAACCGAGAACAATCATAAAGACGGACGCGGCGGCCCGTTCCAGCGGCGTACCCATCACGCCATCCCCTTCTGTATTTGACTGACAGGCGCGGAAAACCCGCGCAACGGGAAAATTATATACCATGAAAGCCCCCGGCGGCGAGAGGCGGAGAAAACAGAGCCGCGCCGCGCACGCGCCTCTCCGGCGGCGCGGCGCGGAGGCCACGCGCGGCGGCAAAACGCCCGCTGCGGAACAGAAACAGCCAAAACGTCGCCCCTCAGCCCCGCGCGCACGAAAAACCAATTTATAGTCACTTAACCACCAAACAACAAAACAAATTATGTCATTCCCAAATCTTCTGCGCCCGATGGTGCGGGGCAGGCTCGCGGGAATCTCCGTGGTAAACGTCAGAGGCAGCAAAGTGTTCTATGCGCTTCGTTTCTGCCTTTTACTCATTCAACTAAAAAACGCCTGTTAATCGTCATTCCGCGCTTGACGCGGAATCCAGCGTCTTCAAGCACCGTAACGTTTGGAAATTAAAGCCGCTGGACCCCGCGTCGGAGCGCGGGGTGACGAGGTGGCTGTTTCTTGAATGAAGTTAAGAAACTATAACCAAACAACAAAACAAATTATGTCATTCCCGTAATCTTC
>DVKA01000025.1 GCA_018716365.1 Candidatus Caccocola faecipullorum | reverse complement strand
GTACTCTTATATTCAAGTTATTTATGACTACACAAGAGGTTTTTGAAAAAATCTTTTTTCGGACTTAATTATTAGAGATAAATTACGATAATCAAGAAAAATAACAACAATCATGTGAGGGACATAATTTACCACTTATTTGCCACTCGTTCCGGAGGCAAAGTGAACAAAATAAAAACGGCTCAAAGCTAAAAGCTCTGAACCGTTGGTATTTCATGGCGGAGGCGTGTAGGAATCGAACCTACCAGAGAAGCTATTAACCCCTCTCACCGGATTTGAAGTCCGGGCCCAGCACCAGCTGAAACGCACCTCCTTGAGATGACTGGTACAGTTTATCAGAAATGGCGGCGGTTCGCAAGGAAGGGCGGCGTTTTGGGCGGGGCTGCGTTTATGCCGCGAGCGTGCATTGTTGGCGTTTAGCTCTCGTGCCGCGCCGCGCTGCTGCGTTCCGTTGCACTGGCGTTTTTCGCGCGCTTCGTATTGCGCCGCCGCCGGCTTTGCTTTTTGTTTTTTCGGATATTTACGGTTTGTGCCGCGCCGTTCCGGCCGTCCTCTGCGTTTTGTGTTTTTCACGCGGCTTCGGTCCAGCGTTTGAAGGTGCCGCGGTCTACATGGAGCTGGCGGGCCGCGCCGCGCGCCGTGATTTCTCCGTTTTCCCAGGCGGCTTTGACAAATTCAAATTCTTCGGGGCGTTTTTTCGGCCTGCGTCCGAAGCGTACGCCGCGTGCCATCGCTGCCGCTATCCCCTCGGCCTGACGCTGGCGGATGAAGGCGCGCTCTGTCTCCGCGACGTAGCTGAGGAGCTGGAGCACTATGTCTGCGATTACGACGCCGGTGAGGTCGCGGCTCTGGCGCGTGTCGAGCAGCGGCATGTCGAGTACGACTATTTCAGCCTGTTTTTTCTTCGTGAGCAGCCGCCACTGTTCTAGTATTTCAGTGTAGTTGCGTCCGAGACGGTCTATGCTCTTGACGACGAGCGTGTCGCCGCGGCGGAGTTTGTGGACGAGGCGCTTGTAGCCGCCGCGTTCAAAATCTTTGCCGGACTGGCGGTCGAGGTAGATGTTTTCCGCTGGGACGCCGTATTCGATCATCGCGGCGCGCTGGCGTTCTTCGTTCTGGTCTCTCGACGAGACGCGTATGTAGGCGTATTGTCTGCACATTTTGGATTCCTCCCGTAAATGGAAATGAGTCCTTCTATTATGTCGGGAGGGCGCGGCTGCGGCGCTGCGGCGCGCGCGCACAGAAAAACGGCGCGCAGCGGAATTTTCCGCCGTGCGCCGCTTTTTTCTCAAATTCAGGCTAGTATATGTAATCCGCGATGAGTTTCGGCTTTTCCGCCGTTTCAGAGATTTTCCAGCAACCGTCTAAGTATTTGAGCGCTTCTGCGAGCCTCGCCTCGTCGTTGTAATGCAGCTCTATCACCGTATCGCCTTTGCGCACGGCGTCGCCTATCTTGGCTTTGAGCCGTATCGCGGCTGCGTGGTCGATTTTGTCGCCGAGCTTCATTCTTCCGCCGCCAAGCGCGCGCAGCGCTTCGCCCACAGGGCGCGCGCGGAGCTCTGAGACGAATCCGCCTCTGTCGCTTTTTATTTCGAAGACTTTTTTCGCGCGTGGCAGTATTTCAAGCGGCCGGCGCAGGACCTCCGCGTTGCCGCCCTGCGCGGCTATCACTTCGCCGAACTTGGCGAGCGCGCGTCCGTCGTCGAGTGTTTTTTTCGCAAGTTCCGCGCCTTCCTCGCGTTTTTTCGCGATTCCGGCAACTTCGAGCATGAGGCCGCAGAGCGCGGCGCAGAGTTCGCGCGTGTCGGCGGGGCCGCGTCCGCTGAGGACTTCTATCGCTTCATAGACTTCGGCGGCGTTGCCCACCCATTCGCCGAGCGGCTGTTCCATGCTCGTTATCGCGGCGACGCTTTCGCGTCCGAATTTTTTCGATAGCGCTACGAGTTCGCGGGCGAGTTCGCGCGCCTTGTCCTCGGTTTCCATGAATGCGCCGCTGCCGCATTTTACGTCGAAGACGAAGCCGGAGGCTCCGCCGACGAGCTTTTTACTGACTATGCTCGCGGCTATAAGCTGCACCATCGAGACGGTAGCCGTCACGTCTCGTAGGGCGTAGAATTTTCCTTCGGCTGGCGCGAGCAACCGCGAGTGGCCGGATATGGCGCAGCCGATTTTTTTCATCTGCGATATGAATTCTTCGGGCTCAAGGTGCATACGCATTCCAGGTATGGATTCGAGCTTGTCCACGGTGCCGCCCGTGAAGCCGAGCCCGGGGCCTGAAAGCTTAGAGACGTGCGCGCCGCAGGCCGCCGCGAGCGGCAGCAGGACGAGCGTCGTTTTGTCTCCGACGCCGCCGGTACTGTGTTTGTCGACGACGCGCATTTCAGGCGGGTAGGAGTAGGTCTCGCCGAATTTTGCCAACGCGTCAGTGTAGTGCGCCAGCTCTTCTCCATCGAGGCCGCGGAAGTAGACCGCCATGAGCCACGCCGCCGTCTGATAGTCGGGCACGCTCCCGTCCATCACGCCGCGGATGAGCGCGTCGAACTCGGCCTTCGTGTGCCGGCCTCCGTCGCGTTTTTTCTCGATAAAATCTATCATGTTGAAGCTCATAGCTCCGCCTCCGCGAGGAAACGTTCCACAAGCAGCGACAGGTCGCCGCCGCAGCGTTCCATTACTTCGAGGACTTCAGTGTGGGTGAGCTTTTCGGAGGTGATGCCGGCGGCATAGTTCGCGGCGCATGATATTCCGAGTACGCGGACACCCATGTGGTTTGCGACGAGCACCTCGGGCACGGTTGACATACCGACCATGTCCGCGCCCATGATGCGCGCCATGCGTACCTCTGCGGGCGTTTCGAAGGACGGGCCGCTGAAGGCCATGTAGACACCTTTTTTGAGCTCGATGTTTTCTTCGCGCGCCGCGCGTTCGAGCGTCTCGATGAATTTTTTGTCATAGGCCTCCGTCATGTCGGGGAAGCGGACGCCCCATTTGTCGTTGTTGACGCCGGCGAGCGGGTTGACGCCCATGAAGTTGATGTGGTCAGTTATCGCGGCTATCGTGCCGGGGCGGAAGTCGAGGTTGACCCCGCCCGAGGCGTTGGT
This sequence comes from Candidatus Caccocola faecipullorum, assembly GCA_018716365.1. GTDB lineage: Bacteria > Synergistota > Synergistia > Synergistales > Synergistaceae > Caccocola > Caccocola faecipullorum. The sequence continues at coordinate 3,477 of DVKA01000025.1, read as the reverse complement.
CGCTACGAGCGCCTTGACGCCGAGGCAGGCGAGGACGCGCATCGGGAAGGTTACTTCCTGCATATTGTAGCCCTCATAGTAATGCACGCGCCCCTGCATCGCGGCGACGGTCTTGCCGCCGAGGCGGCCGAGCACAAGACGGCCCGCGTGGCCCGGCGCTGTGGAACGAGGCCAGTACGGGATGTCCTGGTAGGGAATTATCTGCGGATCTTCTATGCTCTCTGCGGCGCTTCCGAGGCCTGAACCGAGTATGACGGCGGCCTCCGGCCTGACGGAGGTCTTCTTTTCGATATATTTGAGCGCTTCTTCGACTTTATCCCAGTAGTACATCGCGTTTCCTCCTTTACTTTGCGCGCGGATGGTATTTGTCGTAGTAGTCGCGCAGGCTTATGTCAAGATGAGTGTATTTTTCTGTGGTCATTATCGAGCTGTGCCCGAGAAGTTCCTGAAGCGTCCTCTGGTCCATGCCGTTGCGTATTAGGACGGTAGCGAAGGTGTGGCGCAGGACGTGCGGATGGAGTCGCTTCGCCGGCACTCCGGCGGCCTCGCCGCGTTTGTGCAGGATCACCCAGAGCGTCTCGCGGTGGAGCTGCTTCCCGTTACGCGATAAAAACAGCCATTCGGCCTTGTTTTTGTCCAACTGCGGGCGATATTCGGCTATATATTCCTCGACGGCGCGGCGCGGAGCGCCCATGTAAGGAACGGCGCGCTCCTTGTCGCCCTTGCCTCGCGCGTACAGGATGCCGCCGCCCGGGTCGAGGTCGCGCAGCCGTAGGCCGCAGAGCTCCGAGGCGCGCATTCCCGCGCCGTAGGCAAGTTCTATGTAGGCGCGGTCGCGTTTGCCGAGCGCCGTGCCGTCCTCGCACGCGTTGATTATTCTCTGTATTTCGTTCTCGTTGAGTATCTCTGGAAGTTTTTCCTCACGCGCTGGAAGCGGCGCGAGGCGCGGAACTTTATCGGTCAGGCCGTCGTATTGAAGAAATTTTGCAAAGGAACGCAGAACGGCGCCGAGGCGCTGTCTCGAACTAGCCTTGCGTCCCTCTATCTCCGCTTCGAGCAGGAAGCGTGAAACTGCGTCCGCCTGTACGTCGAGCGGGTCGCGCTCTTTGCGGCGGCACCACGCAATCCATATGGAAAGGTCGGATAGATAGGCGCGTTTCGTGTTTTCGCTGCACGCGCGTTCGAGCCTTATGTAGTCGCCGAATCTTTCGGCGGTCCGTTCCAGGTCGTACGCGGCGGCGCGAATCATCTCTGCGCCTTCCGCGCGAGAAGCCAGTAGTAGGCGGCGAGGGTCTTGCCGTCCTTGACGCCGCCCTCCGCGACGAGCGCCGCGAGCTCGGCGGGAGAGAATTTGCGCACCTTTATGTATTCGTCGTCGTCCTCAGGCAGTTTTGAGTCCGAGAGTTCCGTCGCGTAGAACATAGTTATCTTCTCTGTCGTGAAGCCGGGCGACGAATATAACTCCGCGATCTTTTCCATACGCCCCGGCCTGCGCCCTATCTCTTCCTGAAGCTCGCGCGCCGCCGTCTCCTCGGGCGACTCCCCTTCCTCGACGAGGCCTGCGGGGATTTCGTATATTTCTTCGTCTACCGCGTGGCGGTACTGTTTCACGAGGAATATTCCGCCGTCGGCGTCTTCGGCAAGCATGGCGACGGCCGGGCTGTGCAGCGCGACTTCGCGCAGCTTTTCAGAGCCCGACGGGAATTTCACAGTGTCGACGCGCACGTCTATGATGCGTCCTTTGTATGGGAATTCGCTTTTTATTATGTTGCGGAGCGGATTTTTTACTTCCGTCATGATTTTATCTCCTGTTCGAGGCTTTCTCCCTCGTTTATGCGCAGGCCGCGCGCCCAGTCCTCCGCGCGCTGAAGCTTCTTGCCCTCTGGCTGCACCTCGGCGAGACGCAGAAGCCCTTCGCCGCACGCCACGCACGGAACGCCGCCACGCACGGCGTACGTCCCAGGCGCGCCTGAGCCTGATACTGCTTCGGCCCTGTATATGCGCAGCCGCCTGCCGTGCACGGAGCAGAACACCCCGGGAGCGGCGCCGATGCCGCGTATCTTATTCGCAATTTCGGCGGCGGAGCGCGTCCAGTCTATTTTTCCTTCGGCTTTGTCTATCTTCGGCGCGTAGGTCGCGCCCTCATCGCTCTGCGCCGTGAAGCGCCATTCCTCCGGCGGCACGTCGCAGAGGTAATGGAGCAGAGTTTCCGCGCCGAGCTGCGCCGCCTTCTCCGCAAGCGACGCGAAGTCGTCATCGGGCGCGATCGCCAGCTCCGGCTGCGCGAGTATCGGGCCGGAATCCATTCCGGCATCGAGGCGGAATATAGAGACGGCCGTGCTCGTGCGACCGTCCATCAGCACGCGCTGGAGCGGAGCTGAGCCGCGGTATTCCGGCAGCTTTGAGGGGTGGATGTTGAGGCAGCCGTACTTCGCCGCAGTGAGCACCGGCTCCCTGATTATATGGCCGAAGTCTATGACGAGCAGGACGTCCGGCGCGTTCGCCTTTATCCATTCGACGCGCTCCGCGTCGGCAGAAAGGCGCTCCGTCGTGTATGCAGGAACGCCGAGCTTCTGCGCAAGCTCCCATACCGGCGTGCTGCGCAGAGCGAGGCCGCGTCCCGCGCTTCGAGGCGCGTTGGTCAGCACCCATTCGGGGCGAAGCCGCTCGCTTATGAGTTCAAGGCATCTCGCAGCGAAGCGCCCCGAGCCGAGGAAGGCCGCCGTCGGCTTCGTCATTTTTCCTCCGCCGCGCGGCGCGCGATCTTTTTCTTCATGAACTGCCGTTTAAGCGGCGAGACGCGGTCGATGAGCAGCCGCCCCTTGAGGTGGTCTATCTCGTGTGAGAATACGCGCGCGATAAAACCTTCGAGCTCGCGCGTCGTTTCTTCGCCGTTTTCGTCTTTATATGTCACTGTCATTTTTTCGGGCGAGACGACTTTTTCATAGATACCGGGGAAGCTGAGGCAGCCCTCCTCGCCCGTCACCTCTCCTTCCTCGGAGAGTATCACGGGGTTCACGAGCACGTATTTGTCGTCCTTGTAGTCGATGACGATTACTTTCTTCGAGACGCCGACCTGCGGTGCCGCGAGGCCGATGCCGTCGTTCGCATACATCGTCTCCCACATGTCGGCCACGAGCGTCTTAAGCTCTTCGTCGAATTCCGTTACCTCCTCCGTCTCCTCGCGGAGCACGGGGTTGGGATAAACGCATATAGTTCTAAGGGCCATAAATTGACCTCCCGTCGCATTTTTTACGATATTCTAACGTAAAAAACGCCCGCGCTCAAGGGAATGAGCGCGGGCGCTGAATTTACGGCGTTCTGCCTGCGTTAGGCGTCTTCCTTTTCGCGGTTCTTGAGGAAGTCGCCGAGCGTGAAGTTCATCTCTTCCTGCGGGAGCTGGCTGTTGGGGTTCTCCTGTCTCCTGCGGTCTCCGTCGGGACGGCGGCGGCGCGGACGCTCGTCGCGGCGCGGCTG
>DVKA01000234.1 GCA_018716365.1 Candidatus Caccocola faecipullorum | reverse complement strand
AAGGCGGAGGATGAATGGACGACTACAGAATAACCCTCGACAATACGGACCGGCGGATACTCGCGATACTGCAGGAAAACGCGAGGACGGCCTTCACTGAGATAGGCCGCGCCGTCGGGCTCACCTCCCCCGCCGTCAAGGAGCGCGTCGTGCGCATGGAGCAGGCGGGGCTTATAAAATCCTACCGCGCCGACATCGACTATACGATGCTCGGACGACAGCTCCGCGCGATGGTCATGCTCAAGGTCAAGAGCTACGACAGGCTGACAGAAAGGCACAACGTCTCGATTGTCAGGAAGATAGACGGCGTGGTGCGCGCGTGGGACGTGACGGGCGACGTCGAGTGCATCGCCGACGTGGCGGTGCCGTCGATGAAGGAGCTTGACGCAGTCCTCGCGAAATTCTCCGCGCTAGGCTTCGCGACGACGACCTACCTCGTGCTCGAGGACACGGGCGAGCTTCCGGCCTCCCCCGGCGGCGGCAAATAACCGGTTCATACGAAAATCCAGGACGGGAAAAATAAATCACGGGCGCGGAGTCACCACACGCCCGTGGATTATTTGTCGCCGCCGGTGCATGACGGCGAGAGTTTTGAGGTGTTGCTCCGGGCGGCCGCGTTTCCCCTAAAACGCCTTCGCCCCGAGGCGGCTGTAAATATATCAAAAAAATTTTTTCGCCGCCACGCAGAGACGAAAGCGTCTCGCCCCGTTTTTCAACAAAATTAAATTAAATCGGCCGCGGCGCTTTAATTCTTTTTCCGCCTTCTCCGCGGGTGCCGCGCGTGCTCTGGTATAATCAGACGCGGTTATTTTTTCTTCGAAAGGCGGGCGGCGCGGTGCGCGAAAGGACTATACAGCTTGACGAGACGGATTGGCGCATAATAAGGGCTCTCAGGGAGAACGCAAGGGCGACCTTTACGGAGATAGGGCGCGCCGTCGGCCTGACCTCTCCAGCCGCGCGCGAGCGCGTGCGGCGCATGGAGGAGGCGGGGCTGATAGAGGGCTACCGCCCGGTGTTCAACTACTCCGTGATGGGCTTCGGCATAAAGGCGATAATCCTGATGAAGTCGAAGAGCGACTCCCGCGTCGCCGAAAAGCATTACTTCCGTCTGCTCCCCGCCGTGCGCGAGCTGGAGGGCATTGTGCGCGCGTGGGACGTGACTGGCGACGTCGTCTGCATAGCGGAGGCCGCCGTGCCTTCGATGAAGGAGCTGGACGAGCTTCTTGACAAGCTGCACCACCTCGAGCTTCACACGACGACCTACATAGTTTTCGAAGACACGGGCGAGCTTCCGGCCTTTCCGCCGGAGGCCGCAAAGTAGCGCACGTAGACGCTGCGGCATAATAAGCACAAAAAAGCGGCGGCTTTCCGTTTTGTCGGGAAGCCGCCGCGAAGTTTCTGAAACTCGCCTCAGCCGAGACGGTTCGCCCTCAGGCAGAAGAATACGCTTATCGCGAGGAAGACGAGGTTCGCGACCCAGGCCGCAAGCAGCGGCGGAAGCGAGCCGCTCTCGCCGAGCGCGCGCCCGAAGGACATTATCACGTAGTAGACAAAGATTATTATGACGCTGAAGCCGAGGCCGACGCTCGAACTCGAGCGCTGCGGCCTGCTGCCGAGCGCCGCGCCGAGTATGCCGAAGATGAGGCAGGCCCACGGCACCGCGAGACGCAGATGGAAGGCCATCCAGAGGTCTCCCGCCTCCGCGCCGGTCTTGCCGCGTATCTCGATCGCGCGCAGCAGCTCCGGAATCGTCATTTCGTCCGGCTTTCTGTCGTTCGCGGAAATCTCGTCGGGAGCCATGTTGAGCATGAGCGCCTGGCGGTTGAACTTGAAGAGCAGGCCGACTTCCTTCGTCTCCTTTATCTCGTAGACAGCGCCGTCGGTGAGCCACCAGCTTCCGGAGATCCATTCGCCGGTCTTTGCCGCGATGACGCGCGCCAGGCGGCCGCCTTCAAATTCCTCGACGACGACGTTCTCCATCTGCTTAGTCTTGTTGTCCATCTTGTCGATGTAGATGACGCGCTCGACCGCGCCGCCGCCCTCTTCCTTGAGGAAGACCTTCGCCTTAAAGACCGGCGCGGACTCGTGGAGCACTTCGTACTTCATGACGTTCGCCGCCGCGCGTTCGCTCATCGGGACGATGCTCTCATTAATGACGAGCGCGCATATCGATATGACGAAGGCCGCCGCGACGACGGGGCGCACGATGCGCTGGAACGAGAGCCCGGCGGACTTGAGCGCGACTATCTCGGAGTTCGCGGACAATTTACCGAAACCGAGCAGCGCGGCGAGCAGACAGCTCATCGGTATCGTGAAGACGACGAGCCTCGGCATGTAGTAAATGAAGAGCCTTATGACTATGCCTATAGAAACGCCCTGCTGTATTATGAGCTCCGCCATCTGGAAGAGCAGGCCGCCCGCGACGAGGATTATCGTAAAGGCGACGAGGCCGAAGAAAAACGGCGCTTTCAGCTCGTTCAGTATGAAGCGATCAAGAGCTCTTATCTTAAACGATGATATATTCAACAGATATTCTCTCCGTCGTTGATTCTGATTATCATGTCGGCGCACTCGCGTATCGCGCCGCGCCCTCCGGCGCTGCGCGTAACGTAACGCGCAGCCTCGAGCACCTCGGGGCGCGCGTTGGCGACAGCTATACCGAGGCCCGCCCAGCGTATGCAGTCGATATCGGGCAGGTCATCGCCGGCGTACGCGGTCTCCTCCGCGCCCGTTCCGAACTCTGCGGCGATTTTCTCAAGCTCCGGCAGCTTGTCCTTTATGCCGTTGACGCAGCGCGTTATCTTCAAATCCTCCGCGCGCCTCTGCGTAGGAGCCGAGAAGCGCCCGCTGATGAAGACGACCTTGACGCCCTTCCTCAGGAGCTGGGCTATCCCCTGCCCGTCCTGCACGTCGAAGCGCTTCATCTCGCCGCCCGCGCCGTCCATGTAGATGCCGCCGTCGGTCAGCGTGCCGTCGACGTCCATCGCGAAAAGTTTTATCAAGCTATTCCTCCGCCTTGCGCTCCCAGTCGTGCGTCACGCGCGGCGTAAAGCCCCTCGTGCTCTCCGCGGCGAAGTCGAGTATCATCTTCGCCTCCGCGTCGCCGGGGTACTTCTCCGCGAGCTGCTTCAGCGCCTCTTTCATCGGAAGCGCCGAATTGTATATGAGCTTGTACATGTCGCGAATCTTGCGGCGCGTGGACGACTCGAAGCCGCGGCGGCGCAGGCCGACCTTGTTGATGTCGAAGACGCGCAGCGGTATCCCAGCCGCTAGGCAGTAAGGAGGCACGTCCTGCGTTATGCGCGAAAGGCCGCCTATCATGCAGTAGGAGCCTATATGGGTGAACTGATGGAAACCGGTCATGCCGCCTATTACGACGTAGTCGCCGACGACGACGTGGCCGGAGATGCCGGACTTGTTCGCTATCGTGCAGTCGTGGCCGATGCGGACGTTGTGCGCGAGGTGGACGTTCTCCATAATGAAGCATCCGTCGCCGACCTGCGTCACGTTGCCCTCGCCCGCGGCGCGGTTCACCGTGACGAACTCGCGGCAGACGACCCTGTCGCCGAGGATGGCCCATGTCTCTTCGCCGCGGTAGCTGAGGTCCTGCGGAAGCCCGCCGATGACCGCGTGTTCGTGAATCACGCAGCCCGCGCCCATCCTAGTGTAATCGCATACGCGCGAGAAGGCGCGCAGCTCGGAGCCGTCGCCTATCTCGACTTTAGGGTCGACGATGCAGTAGGGGCCTATCTTTACGTTTTCGCCGAGCTTCGCCTCTTTGGCGACTATCGCGGTAGGATGTATTTGAACGCTCATTTCTTGTCTTCCGCCTCTAGCGTAAGGCCCGAAGCGATATGGAAGCCCATCTCCGCCTGCGCGACTATCTCGCCGTCGACCGTAGCCACAAACTCGAATTTGCCCATGCTGCCGCGGCGTCTCTTGAGCCTCGCGGTCGTGCGGAGCTGGTCGCCCGGCTTTACGGGCTTGCGGAATTTCGCGTTGTCTATGGAAGTCAGATAGACCAGCTTGCGCTCGCCCGTCTGGAATTCCTTCTGCATCTTCATGAGCACCGCGCCGACCTGTCCCATCGCCTCAAGGATGAGCACTCCCGGCATTACGGGCTCGTCGGGGAAATGCCCCTGGAAGAAGGGCTCGTTGAAGGTGACGTTCTTGTAGCCCGTCACCTCTTTCACCGTGTCGGTGTCGATGACCTCCTCGATCCTGTCAACAAGCAGAAAGGGGTATCTGTGCGGAAGCAGCCCCATTATCTCGTTGATGTTAATTTGCATGAAAAATCTTCCTCCCTGGCGGTGCCGCGGCAGCGCCTGAAAAATTTATGATGGAAAAACCGTCCGTATCCTTCTCGCGAGCTTGCCGTGAATACTGTGGCCTGCCGCTATCGCGACGTAGTGCGCCGTCGGAATCGGTCCGGCGAGCGTCAGATCGCCGAGCAGGTCTATCACCTTATGCGTGACGCACTCGAGCGGGAAGCGCAGAGAAGCGCTCCCCACAAGTCCTTCGCCGTCGAATACAAGCGCGTTGTCGAGGCTTCCACCCTTCACGAGGCCGTGCCGCCTAAGATATTCAAGCTCGGACGTGAGTCCGAACGTTCTTGCTTTAGAAATTATATTATAAAAAGTCTCGCGTGTAACATCGTACGTGACATTTTGTGTGCCGACCGGCGTACCCGAATAATCTATCACGTAGCTTACGCAGAGTTTTTCCGAAGGAACGGCGGCGAGAAAACGTTTTCCTCCGTTCTCTTCGAGGGCTATCGGCGAGGCAAGCGCTCGACGCGGGGCGTCGCCTGACACGTCGCGGAAGCCGGTTTCGTTTATCGCCTCCGCAAACGGAAAGGCGCTGCCGTCCATTATAGGGACTTCTCCGCCCTCCAGAAAAATTTCAACGGCGTCGAGTTCCATACCCGCTATCGCCGCGAGCATATGTTCCCCGGTCCTCACAGCGACGCCGTTCGGAAGCGAGAAGCCGGTAAGACGCTGGTCCTCTTCGACTACCGCCTCAACAACGTTGGAGAGCTCGCCGGCTTTGTTTGCAAACCAGATGCCGGGGCGCTCCGAGGGCATCAGGCGCACCGTCGTCTTTTCGCCTGAATGGAGGCCGACGCCGGAAATTTTTATCTCATCTTTAAGCGTTTTCATCTTCGAGCCTTTTTTCGAGCGCCGCTATACGCTTGCCGAAATCCCTGACGTTCGACGAAATTTCGGGAAGCTGGCGTATCGCCGCCTGAATACGGAGTTCTTTTCTGTGGTCCTGCGCGGGGAACCCGGAGACCACCGCGCCGGCTGGAATGTCGGAGGATACCCCGGCGCGTCCGCCGACCGTACATCCGTCGCCGATGGTAGCGTGGTTCGCCGCGCCGGACTGCGCGGCCATGATCACCCTGCTGCCGACGTGGCTGCTGCCGGCGATGCCGGACTGTGCGACGATAATCGTATATCCGCCGATCCAGCAGTTATGGCCGATTTTTACGTGGCTGTCAATTTTAGTGCACGGGCCTATATAGGTCTCGCCGAACGTAGCGCGGTCGACGGAGCTGAAAGCGCCGATCTCCACTCCGTCGTCGAGGTGCGCGATGCCGATCTGTGGAATTTTAACCATCCCTGCTTTCGGATCGGGGACGAAGCCGAAGCCGTCGCAGCCGACGACGGCGTTCGCGTGCAGCACGCAGCGGTCGCCGAGCACGCTGTGGTGGAAGACGACGGCGCCGGGCTCTATCACGCAGTTTTTCCCAATCGTGACTCCGCAGTCTATAAATACGTTCTCCATTATGACGGTTCCGTCGCCGACAGACGCTCCCGCCTTTATTACGCTGCCCGCGCCGACAGCTACGTTTTCGCCAAGCGACGCGCCTTCGTCGACGACCGCGCGCTCGGAGATTTCTCTCATGCGCTCCGGCGCTTCGTCAAAAAAATGCAGAAGAGCGATGAGGCCGACGCGCGGATCGTCAAGTTCTACGCCGCTCTGCCCTTCACTGACCCATCCTTTTTTCGTGAAGAGCACGGGACAGCCTGCCGCAAACTTTTCCAGCTTCTTCTCCCAGAGCGGGGAAATGGCGCCTTCTTTCGGCTTCCGTGGGTCGGAAATAGAAGATACTCTTATTTCGGGATCGCCTACCACGCTTCCTCCCGTGAGCCCGGCGATCTGCGCAAGGGTTATAACTTTAGACATACCGCACATTCCTCTCCGCGCGCTAGAGGTTGCCTATCATTTTCAGGCTCCACCTGTCTTCGTCGCGCTCGTCGTATTCGACTTCAAAAGATATATATTCCGTAGCGCGCCAACCGAGAGCGCCGTTAAAGACGCCGTCCTCGCGCAGACGCACCCATGCGTAGGGCTTGTGAAGCTGCGCGTCGAGCGACAGCTTCCCCCACCACATTTCATCTTCAGTGTCCCATTCGCCGCCGAGCCAGAGGTTGCGGACCATAGGCCGCCAGCGCAGTCCGAAACGCCCGTCCATGTCCCAGTCGCGCAGCCCGAGGATTCCCTCCGCGTAAGCTTCCATGTCGAGGTCGGGAATGATCTCGACCTTACGCCCAAGATGCAGCCCCAGCTCCGCAGATTTGTCGGACGTTCCGGCGTAGACCGTCGCCCACGCCGCGATGGTGTAGTTTCGGCTCTCCAGGCGGACGTTCATGTTCGAAATCTGCGAAGCCTGGAATGTTGCCTCGGCAGATGAATTTGTACGTTTCACAAGAACCTGTTCGTTAAGATACCCCTCCGTCCATTTCGCCAGATCGGAGGAATGTTTTGACGCCCACTTGACGGGCAGGCCGACCAGAGGAGCGTAATGCCCCTGAAGGTCGTCGCGGAATTCCCCGTAAAACAGCGTCGGCAGCGACGTAGAGGTAAACGACGGGTTGACGGCCAGAATCATGGGCATCTGCGGGACGAAGGAAACGCTGAGCACGGCGTCCGACTCTCCGCGGGTCACAAGCATCTCTGGCGTCCAGCCGGGCAGCCGCTCTTCCGCAAGCGCGTTGATCTTTTCCTGAAGCGCGCGGTCCGACCACGACAGCGATTCTATCGGAACGCCCTGCAAAAGTATTGAAATTTCATCAGCAAGGCCGGAGACGTCCGAGCGAAACCACTCCAGCGGCATATCGCGGAGCGACGGCGTAGCTACTTCGACACGCCAGAAAAGCTCCTCCCCCGCCGCGTCAAACCTGACCGCAGCAGAGCCGCGCCCGAGCGATTTGACGGTCACAAGGTAACCGGAAAAAAGCCGGCGCGCGACAGTCTGCAAAATCTCCGCGCGATACGAAGAGCTTCCCGACTGAGGGATGCTCTCCGCGACAGCCGTAAGCGTCTGAAGCGCAAGTTCTTTCTGCCACTCTTTGAGCCCTTCGGCCTCTATCGAAACGGCCCACGCTTTTCCGGGAACAAGCAAAAATGTTGCGGCAATTAAAATTGCCGCAACTATACTTATATATGACTTTCTGCCAGAACTAGAACAGTTCTCCAAAGCCAAAACTGAATCTGTCCTCTTCGCCGTTCGCGTAGTCAAGGCGTAAATTGCCGAGCGGCGTGTTAAGCCTTATACCGACTCCGGGCGAGGTACCCCAGTCGTCGTCGCCGTAGATAACTTCCTGGCCATTTCTTATCTTGCCGGAATCCCACGCTCTTCCTATATCATAGAAGAAAACGAGGCTGAACATTTTTTGTATAGGTATACGGAGTTCGATGTTGCCCAACACCATATTACGGCCGTGGTAATAGTCGTCGTCATATCCGCGCAGCGTCGTATCTCCGCCGACTTCATAGAGTTCGTCATACGGTACGTCTCCGCTCGACGCTCCAGCTACAACGCGCGCCGCAAGTATGACAGGCTTGCCGTCTACCCCGTCAAGGAACGACGTTTCAAATATATCTTTTAAGAAGTTGCCTATCGGATAATAGAAACGTCCCTCAAACCAGTATTTCACGTAACTGTAATCAACGCCTTCGACGTCTGCCTGGCCTACCTGTATGTTGACGGACTCAATATCGCCCTTCTGATACGGCAGATATTCGTCAAGGTTGAACCGCCTGAAGGTGGCTGTCGCGGAATAGTAATCGCCTTCGCCAAGTTCTTCTTCTCGAATACCGCTTATCATTTCTTCTGTTGTTGCACTGGGGCCATAATGGTTGTCATTTCTGTAACGGTCCCATTCAGCTGCGGAGGCGTTATTGCGGATATTGTCGTTTTTAGTATTATGCCAGTCTAACAGCAAATACCAGTTGTACTGAGACTCTTCCGCGAACTTTTTACCAAATCCGACAAAAGCGCCGAAGCGGTCTCTGTCGTATTCGAGGTATTCCGTATCGTCTTCATAGTAATAAATGTCGTCCCATGCGCGTCTGTAAACTCCTACGCGCCATGCGAATATCTTGCTGCTCATGTACGGCTGCTCGACAGTCAGCCAATATTCTTCGCGGTCGCCGAGCTCAAAGCCGACGCTGAGGCGCAGGCCGCTTCCCCAGATGTTGGAGTTCTCGTAGCTCATACCGCCGCCGAAGCCGCTCTGCGTTCCATATGCGACGTTAAAACCGAGCCTGCCTGTACGTGCCTCTTCTACAGTCAATACCAGTATAACCTCGTCGGGATTTTCGCCTGGCTCAAAGTTGACGTTGACGTCGCTGAAATAACCGAGTCCCTGAAGACGGTTCAGCGTGAGACGCAGCTCGTTCGAGTTGAATTTCTCGCCGACCTTGACCCTTA